>JAKAPN010000127.1 GCA_021822995.1 archaeon | reverse complement strand
ATCTGGCTGCGAGTTCGCGGCCTCCATCACCTCCCAGTAGTCTATCCCCGCCGCTTCGCTGTAATCCGACAGCTCGTTCGCCAGCGCTATGTTGACGTCCCTGTAGATGCCTTCGAATATCTTCTCGGCCTCGGCCGCTTCGATGCTCGACATCCTGACGACGCCCTTCTTTGCGACCCTGGAGTAGGCGTCCGCTATTCTGGCCAGGCTCTGCCCGTCCAGCCCCGCGACCACCTTGGGGTAGCTGTCCTCTATGTCCCTGACCGCCCTGCCCTCGGATATCCTTTCGGGGCTGTAGGCAAGGCAGAAGTCCCTCCCCGCCTTCATCCCGGACACGTCTTCCAGCTCCTTCCCCAGGACGTTCCTGGTGGTCCCCACGGGGACCGTGGTCTCCAGGCAGACGAGCGCGCCCTTCTCAAGCCCCCTGGCCACGTCCCTGGCCGCCGACCTGACGTGCCCGAGGTCGGCCGACCCATCTTTGAGCCCCACCGGCACGGCTATGATGACGATGCCGGCCGACCTGGCGGCCGATGCCGTGTCGGCCGTCACGGAACAGGAGCCGTCTCGCAGCGCCGAATGTATTGTTTCGTCCACCAGCGGCTCGTCCGGGAACAGATCCTTCTTCGCATTCAGTCTGTCGACCCTGGCCCTGTCGATGTCGGCCAGGACGACCCTTGAGCTTGCCCTCAACCACGAGGCGGCGATGGCGCAGCCGACCCTCCCTGCGCCGTAGACGGCTACGGGCCCCGCGTGCGTCGGCGGGCGAACCTTCTTGTCTGGCATCTCTGCCCGACCATGGCCCGCGGGAGTAATAGAGTTTTACGATTCGAGGTTCTGTCTGGTCTTCGTTTGGTGGAGGGGTCTTTAATAGTCTCGGAGACGTTGTTCGACGATGTCGCTGGCTACAAAGAGCGTCACTCAGATATTCCGGAGCGGCTCCGTTGCTCCGCGACTGCCTCACCCTGACCCACAACGCAATCCACTATGGAGAGGAGAGGGGAATCACCAACAGGAAGGAGTTCTACCGCTCCCTGAAGGGGGCTTCCCTCCTGCTACAAGGTCGCCGTGATAACGAGAGCCTGCACCATCCTTGGGAGCAGGAGGAAGAGCGAGAGAAGGGGGTTCGAGACGAGACATGGGAAGCCTCTCAGGCCCGTCGTCTGCATCATCTTGGGTTTCTTCGTCACCGCCAAGGGAAGGTTGTTCGTCCCCCTTTGGAAGAGGGGCGAGTATGCGGACGTGGTGCTGAACCGCCACGCCCAACAGAGGCTCACGGGGAAGGAGTTGAGGAGCCTGACGATTACGCCCGGTTCGCTCTCGCTCTGCTACTCCCAAGAGGTCGAGGAGGCTCCCGTCCGGACCGTATATGGCGTGGACAGGAACGAGAAGAACATGACCTTCGGGGACGCAGAGGGGGTAGTCCAGATCGACATGGCCGATACTGTGAAGATCAGGCAGACGACCCGACGGATCGTGGGGTCTTTCAAACGGGATGGCGCGAGGGTGAGGAGGAAGCTGGCCTCGAAATACTGGAAGAGATGCAGGGACAGGACGAGCCAGATTCTCCATGCCGCGACGAACTTCGCGGTCGATGTGGCATCACGAAACGGTGCGGCCCTCGCCCTCGAAGATCTGATAGACATCAGAAGCATGTATCGGAAAGGGAACGGTCAGGGACCAGATTATCGTTTCCGCCTGAACTCCTGGCCGTTCTGGAAAGCATGCAGGATGTTGGAATACAAGTCGGCATGGAAGGGCGTGACCATGATTCGGCTTACAAGGTCCGAGACCTACGGCCCCTCATCGGAGTGTGGGGAGAGGCTCTACGAACTCGAAAGGGAAGACGCCGGGAGGATGCTGTGGTGTCGGGCGTGTAAGATGTGGACGGACATGGATGTCAATGCGGCACTGAACCTGTCCAGAAGGGGGTTGGCAAGGTTCGCCAGTTCCCTTCCTCCGCGGCCGGCGTCGCAACAAGTGTATCTGCTGGCCACGGGGGACAAAGGCGGGGCAGTTGAAGCGGTGAAGGGGAACACGACGAAGACGGCAATCCTCAGAGTCGATGCCTCGAAGTCGAGTCTCCGACCAGACGAAGACTAGACAGAGCCCGATTCGATGACGAGGGCGACCTTCGAACTTTCGTGCGGCCCCCTCTGTCGGCCATGGGGGGACGATCAAATCAGCCTCTGTTCAAGAGAAACATGACAAAGCCCCAGTCTTGCAATGCTTTTATACTAATCGTAATTAGTACTAATCATGATTAGTAGGTTCATCGACAGGGAGAAAGAGCTCTCCCTTCTGGAAGGCGAGCTGGCGGCCGCCCCGTCGCTCGTCGTACTGCACGGCAGGCGGAGGGTGGGAAAGACGCGGCTCCTCCAGGAGTTCACCCGGGGCAGGCGTTCGCTGACCTACACCTTCGCGGACGCGTCCAAAGAGATACAGATACGCGAATTCCTCCGAGCGGTCGCCCGCTTCCTCGGGGACGCCCTGGTCGAGAAGTTGAAGACGGATTCATGGCACGACGTCTTCGAATACCTGTCCGCCAAGCTGGAGGATGGCACATGCGTCGTCCTCGACGAGTTCACGTATGCCGTACGGCAGGACGCGAAGATAGTCAGCGACCTGCAGAGGGCCTGGGACGGATCGCTGGGCAGGAAGAGGGTCTTGCTGCTGCTGTCGGGTTCTATGATGGGGATGATGGAGGAGAAGGTGCTCTCTTCGAATTCGCCCCTCTACGGACGGAGGAACAGGGATGTGCGGCTGGGAGAACTCATGCCAGAGCATTCCGCGTCATTTCTCGGCGACTTTCGGCGGGGCCTGGAGGCGTACATGCTCGTGGGAGGGATGCCAGCCTACCTCCAGGTCGCGTCGAGATACCGCACCACCAAGGAGCTGGTGGAGGCCGAGTTCCTGAACCAGCAGGGATACTTCTACCGGGAGCCCTATTTCATGCTCGCGCAGGACCTGAGGGAGACCGGTATCTACTTCTCCATCCTCAACGCAATCGCGTTCGGGAACACCTCGGCCAACACGATAGCCAACTTCGTCGGCATCGAAGCGAGGAAGATCTATCCCTACATCGAGCAGATGACGAGGCTCGGGCTCGTCGAAAGGAGGACGCCCGTCCTGGGGAGCGGGAGGGCTGGCATCTACAGGGTGAGCGACAGGATGGTGCACAGCTGGTTCAATCTGGTATATGCGCAGCGCGAAGCGGTCGAGCTGGAGGTCGCGGTCTACGACCGGCAAGCCGTCGGCACCGTCCTCGGCGTCGGATTCGAGTCGGTCGCTCTCCACTACTTGGTTTCCTGCCCGCTCCTCCCCTTCGCCCCTTCCGCAGCGGGGGGTTGGTGGCACAAAGGGATCGAAATCGACGCTGTGGTTGCCGACGAGCAGGGAGCACGGGTCGCCTTCGCGGAGGCGAAGTGGTCGGACCTGGGCGAGAGGGAGGCGCGCCGTGCGCTCCGGGCGCTTGAGCAGAAGAGCCGCGAGGTGGCATGGCGGCTGGACGAGAGGGAAAACCACTTCTGTCTTTTCGCAAGACGGGTAGACAGCAAGGCTTCCCTGAGGAGAGACGGATACCTGGTGTGGGACATCGAGGACCTGGCCGGGCTGAGCGGCCTCTGACGCCGACATGCCGAGCACCTCTAGAATGGGAGACGTTGTTACGGCCCCTGATTCTTACGGGTCGGGTCTTGTCGGGAAGCGAGCCTGGCGAGCCTCGATAGGAATGTCTTGAACTCCCTATCGAATGAATAGGCCTTCTGTGTAATAGGATTTTGGGCTCTTGCCGCTGCCGGTGCCAACTCCATGGTACGTTGTCATACATGACGGCAATCGGTTGCCGTAATGAGTTGCGCAAAAAGTCTACTTCCTGAAAGTCCCTGAAGCGCAGCCAGAGTAAGCTGCTCCCCTTCTTCGACATTGCGCCCTACCACACGAGCGACAGGGTGAAGAGGTTCCTGATGAAGCACGAGAAGACGATCAAGTAGAACTCCTCCTGAAGAAGTCGCCCAAGGTCAGCCCCATAGAGATCGAATGGAGGAAGCTCATCGGCAACAGATACTTGGGGGAGATGATAGAATACTTTCACAAAAGGGTACAGAGCGACGACTGCCCGGTAATCAGATTAGACCTTTTGCGTAGTCGTATGTGGGCAGGAAGCATATTAGACCATCAGACGATAGCATCCATATGTTCGTAGGACTTGATCTGCACAAGATGTATACTCAGTACGCTGTCATGAACGATGACGGCGTGCTGCTGGACGAAGGCAGGCTGGAGAATGACCCGACCAAG
>JAKAPN010000126.1 GCA_021822995.1 archaeon | reverse complement strand
GCCGGCGAGGACGAGATAGTCGCGGCGTCAGCCAAGATAGGGGAGGAGCCGTCGATGGTGAGGAAGAGGATAGGGCTGGCAAGGATCCTCGGGGACAAGCTGGGGAGGCTATACGAGGTCGAGAGAAGGGGGCGGGCCGGGTTCTCATTCCAACTGGGGCACCTGGAAGTCCTATCGAAGATCGGCGATGAGAAGGAGCTCTATGAGTTCGCGGCCGGGGCTGCCAATGCAGGGTTCAACGTGAAAGAGTTCCAGAACTCCCTGAAGAACAAGTCGATCGACAAGATGGTCTCAGGCCTCCCGGAATGGTTCGGGGATCTTTTCCCGGAGTACGCGGGGAAAGAGGAGAAGCCGAGCCTTCCGACGGACGTGAACGTGGCGCAGCACGTGGTGATGGCCCCGATTGACCCCAGGGAGAAGGGCAGACCCGACTTGCCAACGCCTTCCTCGCAAGGAGCAAAGGAGGATGCCATTCCTACTACGACCAAGCAAGCTGATGCCATTTCTACAACAAAGACCGAACCAATTGCTGCTTCCCAGCCCCCTGCCGGGGTGCCCTACATGGAGAGCCTGCACTTCGCCGCATGCCCCTACTGCGGGGCCATGACCCCTTTCGAGCTGAAGGAGGACTCGGAGCTGACCCTCATCAGGTTCAGGGGAGCAGCCGTGCCGGAGAAGGAGGCGGTCGCGCCCGAGGGGTCGTACCGGGCGGAGCGCAAGTGCTTCAATCCGGAGTGCGGGGAGGAGTTCTGGCTCTGGGCCGCGTGGGTCGGTGAGGAGCTGAGGGTCGAGACGAGGAAGAAGGACGACAAAGAGGGGTGGTTCAGGGTTCCCATCGGCAAGCCCGTCGTCGGATCGGTGAGTTGGGACAAGGACCTGAACTCCTGGGTGGTGAAGGCGGGCGGGAGCGGAAGGTCGTACGCCTACGGCGAGGATGGGAAGTTCTCTGGCACCTAGAATGGAAACTTTCGAAGTTGCCAAATTGGGTGCCGCGGCCAAGACCTGCCCTAAATGCGGAATGCGGGCGGACGGGCCCTACAGGAAAGGCGAGAACCGCGGTTTCTACTACGAGCATCATGTGGTAGAAAAAGGGGTCAGACGGACGACCTGGCACTACGTCTCGGCGCGTGATTCTCCTTCCGAGAGGCGTGAGAAGCTCGTCAATCTTGTGAAGCGGCAAGGATGGATGGGGATGCGGTACTTCGCCGGGCTGCTAGGCGTCTCCGAGCACACCATCAGGCGGGACCTGGACGCCCTCCGAAAGGAGGGGAGGATAATCCACCAGCCCTATGGGGGATACATTGCCGACCCCTCCGGGACCCTCCTGAAGGAGAAGCCGTGGATAGCCTGGACCTAACCAAGAATACATGCTGCGTTCTGAAGATTAGACTTATACTCGATTGACCACCCAAATCCTCGAATGAAGAGAAGAACTGTCTATGTTCTGGTCTTCGTCTTGGTTACTGGATCGCTTCTTCTCTACAATGTGGTATTGCCCTATGTGACCGTGGCACCAACGAGCTGTCCTGCGATTTTCGCGGATCTGAGCATGAGTTCCTCGGGCTTTGCGTACTCGGTCGGGGCTCCGTGGTTCTCTCCGCCGCAGCTGGTGCTGGCACCCGGGACTGCTGGCACGATAATCCTTGCGTACACATCGCCCATGAACAACCTATCGCAGATGTATCAGCAGCCTCATGGAGCGTTCGGCTTCGAGTACGAATACCTCTTCCCGGTGGGGTCCTCAAATCCGGTACCAATCAACAGCACAGGAGTGGCTATCTTCCTCTCGAACGCGACCTTCCCGACTATCCACGACGCAGATTTCAGCCTCGTAGTGAACGCGAGCGCTGCGGCGCGACAGGGTGCGTATGAGCTCTACTTTCCGTCCACCTGCGGCTCCACCTTTTACCTCGTCGTGGGAAGCTTTCCTTACCTCTTACCCACGCCTGGCGTTCTGAGTCCTCTGTCTCTAATCCTGTTCGATGTCCTCATGGGTCTCCTCAGCGTCGCTGTCGCTTACATCGCTTTTGTGCTGTACGGGAGAAGGGCAGGCGCACCTGACACAAGTCCTGGATTGCCTAGTTCTAGTCGCAGTTGTCGCACTTGATCGACGGATGCACGCCTTTCTTCTGCCTCAGGAAGTGCGAGATCCCCAGCCCGTCATGGATGACATAGTACTCATATTCGTCGTCCTCCCCGGCCGCAGGGTAGTCACTGCCCAAGCCCGTCTTCCACTCCCAACACGACCTCTCTCAATCTCATAGAGAGGCGAACCTGCAGGTTCCGCATTTAAGCGGAGGGTGAATTCCACCGTCTAGAGTTACAGAGAGGACGTCGAAAGTGTCCCCTTGAGAGGGCGTGGCCAACCGGCTCTGTCCTGTTGACGTCTGGCGTACTTCGCCCGACCGTCCTTGCTCCAGGCAGATGACAAATGCACTTGGGACGACCTTAATACAGAATGGGTCCGCGTGCGAGCGTGAAGAAGCTGAGAATGGCGAAGAATTCACCTCATAGAATCGAGATCTTCTCCGGAGGGTGCGGGCTCTGTGAGGAGGCCGCGGACATCGTGGAACTGGGCAAGTGCAAGGATTGCAAGATGGAGGTGCTGGACGTGAATTCTGAAGAGAACCGGGGCATTGTCAAGAGATACAGCATCTCGGCAGTACCGTCGATAGTCATAGACGGCAGAATCAAGGTAGTAGGTGTTCCCACTTTCTCCTGGTTCTGTGGGGACGAGTTCTACAAGATGCTGGAAGAGAAGTTCCCGCTGAAGCCATAACAGCCAACCGCTAACTGGACAGAATCGGCCAACCTGCTCCTTTTATCGTGCCTCACCCACCACGAGCATGTCCTTCGGGTCAACCTCCAAGTGCTTCTTCTGCGGCGCTTCCTACTACACGGAGAAGCTGGCTTCGCACGAGTTCATCTGCTCGATGAGGCCCAGGAATCTCACAGTGCAAAGGGCCATCAAGACGGCAATCGCGTACAAGCCCGAATCGTCGAGGGACCCCGCCCTGCTCGTGAGGCTGGTGTGGCAGCTCAGGGACGCATACCGGACCGAGCAGCCGTTCGCTCGCCTGACGGACCCGCGGCTGATACTCGGGGCGTCTCTGCAGGGCAGAAGGAAGCAGCGCTGACGCGTCCACCCCGTTATTATCACGCGCCCACCACTTCTTCATGCGACCTGTCCCAACCGAACCGCCCGGAGAGATCCACAGCATCGCAAGGGCGCTTGGAGTGAACAGCCCGAGGCTCGAGTGGGCCGCGCTACAGCTGTACCTGAAGAGGAAGGACCGCCCCAAGAGCTCTTACCAGGCGCTCCGGGCTGCGACCTTCTACGCGTCGTGCAGGCTGCTCGGCGTCCCCAGGACCCTGAAGGACGTTTCAGCTGCGACAGGGGTCAGGGCCTGCGACATCGCCAGAGAATACAGGAGGATACTGCTCGAAGAGAGCCTCAGGGTCCGCCAGCCCGATCCCGCCGCTTACGTCCCCGACATAGCGCGCAGGGCGGGTCTCGGGCCGACGGTAGAGCGGCGGGCCGTCGAGATCGTCTCGACCTTAAAGGAAATCGGCGCCACGGCAGGGAAGGCCCCCACCACGGTCGCTGCAGCCTCCCTCTACGTGGCCTACTCCGAGTTGCACCCCGTACGCACGGAGGGGGAGCCGACCCAGAAGAGCATAGCCGACGCCGCTGGCGTAAACGAGCTGTCGGTCAGGAACCTGTCCCACGCGACCCGTTCCACCCTGGCCTGGGCCGCTGAACGCGTTAATACCCCATAGAAACTCGACGGCGCAAATGTCCCAGGAAGACGAGGAGCTGGAAGAGGACGACGAGGGCGAAGAGGAAGAGGGCTTGGGCGACGAAGAGCCCGAAGAGTAGCTGATCGGCTTACCCTTCAATCAGGTTGGCCCTGATCGTGTAAAGGGCCGCGAGGGTCCAGATCTCCTCGGTGAGGGTTTCCGGAGAGCGGATGGCGGCGTACAGGACGCGCCTTCTGACCACAGGTGTCAGCCGGCGCACGAGAACCCTAAGCTGAGCGTCTTCTCCTTCTGTGCTCGACATAGTGCTTGTGCGACCTGTCGAGCACTCCGTTGGCCCACCGCTCGAACTCTGCAGGGGGCAGAGCCAGCTTTGCATCGATAGATTCCATGACGCGTTTCATTTCTTCCTCCGAAGGGGCCTCCATGCCTACTCGACAGCGATGTACTGTTCGCAGCCTAATAACTCCCACGGTCTTTTTAGCCCTGCCGAGCTTCTGTGATGCTTGAGGCTCGCCCTGCTCGTGCTGCTAGTCCTTCCTGCCTTGCTGCATGTCGT
>JAKAPN010000125.1 GCA_021822995.1 archaeon | reverse complement strand
AGAGCCATCTGGCGATACTCAGGGACAGCGCATACGCGAGGGTGAGGCGGTTCCTCGACGCCCATGGCTGCGCCGAGCACCCGAAGCTGGAGGAGGCCAGGAGGATAGCCGCGGAGCAGGTGAGGTCCAGCCCGAGCTCGCGGATGCTGGTCTTCACCCAGTACAGGGACACGGCCTCCCACCTGGTCGAGGAGCTGAACAAGGTGGAAGGGGTGCGCGCGGAGAGGTTCGTCGGCCAGGCGTCGAAGCTGGGCGACAGGGGGCTCACGCAGGACAGGCAGGCCTCGCTCATCGAGGACCTGAGGAAAGGCTACATCAACACCCTGTGCTCGACGAGCATAGCCGAGGAGGGGCTCGACATACCCGAGGTCGACCTGGTGATATTCTACGAGCCGATCCCGTCCGAGATCAGGTACATCCAGAGGAGGGGGAGGACAGGGAGGAAGGCCCCCGGCAGGGTGATCATACTCGCCACGGAGGGGACGAACGACATGGCCTACCTCTACGCCTCCGAGAGGAGGGCGGAGAGGATGAGGAGCATCACCTCCTCCCTCAACCAGAGGCTGAAGCCGGCGGCCAGGCCGGAGGGGAGGCCTCCCCCGGAGCCGATGAGCCAGGAGCAGCTGAGGGAGCTCGAGGCCCTCCGGCCGGAGGCTCCGCTGTCGACCGTCAAGGCGGACGAGTACGAGAAGGTGAAGAGGTTCGGCAGGGCCGTGGGGAAGGCGGGACGCGCCGCGTACATGAGGATACTCGAGGAGGGCGCCGAGGGCTTCGACGAGGAACGTCTCTACTCGGAGATGGAGGGTGAAGGGTTCCCCAAGGAGGCCGTCGCCGCCGCCCTGAAGAGGCTGGTGAAAGAAAGGCGCCTCTCCCCCGACCCGAGGGGCAGGGTGTCGCTCGCGGCCAAGAGCATCCCGGGCGCCAGGCTGATGACTGTGGAGGTGGAGAAGGTGATGCAGGGGAGCGCTGTCGTGGTGATAGACGACAGGTGGCACGCGAGGCTCGAAGCGGCCAACTACGGCGGGCCGAGGGAGCTGATGAAGAAGGGGAGGAGGTTCAAGGCCCTGTGCGAACTCTACCGCTCGGACGGCGTCCTCAACCTGAACGTGAGGCAGGTGGTCCAGGCGGAGAGGTGACTGACCCGTCAGGTCGCCCTTGCGAAGGACAAGGCGCGCAACCCCCTCTTTGAAAGGGGGACTTCGGTCCCTTGCAACACTTATTAGTAAACAGGCGCCCTGTCCGGCGACGAAGAAATGAGAAAGCACAAAGCGATTTCGGGTGCCGCGACAGCGGCATTAATCATCGCAATCATCGTCATCTCCGCCGGCGCAGGTTACTACGTCGGGACAAGCAGCGTCACGACCGCCACTTCGACTTCGGCGCCAGTAACGATACAATTCTACGAAAGCCTCGCGCCCAGCGAGGCGAGCTTCTTCACCAACACCGTCATCCCGCAGTTCGAGCAGGCCAACCCGGGCATCAGGGTTTCGCTCGTCAACCTTCCCAGCGCGGGGGACGTTGCCACCAGCGTCGAGGCCCTCGTCTCAGGCGGAAGCACCGGCACCACCCTGGTTGGGATTGACAACCTGGTCGTCGGCGAGCTCATCGCAGGCAACGACCTCTCCAACCTCACCTCCGCGCTCAGCGCCGTCGAGCCGAGCGGGTTCATCAGCAGCGCCCAGAAGATGGTCGCCTACGAGCAGAGCGTCTACGGGGCGACGTACTTCATCCCCTTCCGCTCGAACGTCCCGCTCACCTTCTACAACAAGACCGCATTGAGTAGCGCAGGCATAACATCCCCACCCGCCACCACGGCCCAGCTCCTGGCTGACGCGCAGGCGCTCAAGGCCGCCGGCTACACGGGCCCGATCATGTTCCAGGGGCACGGGGGGGCGAGCACGCCCACAGAGCTCTACCAGTGGATGGTCCAGTTCGGCGGTAACCCCTTCCTCCTGAATGACTCGGGAGACGTGCAGACCTTCCAGTACCTCTACAACCTCAGCTCCTACTTCAACACTAACTACATCCACGGCTACTGGGGCTCCTACGTCGGACTGGCGAGTGGCAGTTACCAGGTCCTCGACTACCAGTGGCCATATGTGTACGGCCTCCTCACAAACTCGACCCTTGGTATGACCAGCTCGACCCTCGGGGTCTACGGGGGCCCGGCCGGGCCGGTCAACAGCAACCACCTCTTGGGCGGCGACGTCCTCGTGGTGCCCAAGGGGGCGACCAACGTGCAGGCCATAGACACCTTCGCGAAGTTCCTCCTCGGCGCCCAGGCCCAGACTGAGACCCTCACCAAGCTCTCCTGGGTCGCCGTCAACTCTGCGGCCTACACCAACCTTCCCGCCAACTTCTCTGCCGTGGGGACGGCGCTGCAGAGCGCGATCTCTTCGGGCGTCTTCCTGAGAAACCCCGTGCCGTGGATAACCCAGTGGAACGCGATCGCGGACAACGCGTGGACGAAGATAATCGTCGACCACGCCTCCTACTCGCAGATCCAGAGCATACTCAATGCAGAGAACCAGCAGCTCTACAACTATCTGGTGAGCAACTACGGCGCGCAGACCGCCAACCAGTACGAGGCAAACGCCTTCAAGCCAATATCTGTGTCGTAGCTCTCGGAGTAGACCTCGTTGAGGTGGAAAGAGAGCTACACCTCCCTTATTTTTGTCCTCCCGGCGGTGGCCTACATAGCCTATTTCTCAGTCCTGCCCACCATCGACGCCGTCTACAGCAGCTTCCAGACCCCCAGGGCGTCCTGGGTCTTCTCCAACTACCAGGGGCTCGAGTTCTTCGGGCTGGGCAACGCAGTGGTCAACACTCTGGTGGTCAGCTTCGGGGGCCTGGCCTTCCAGTTCCTGCTCGCCTTCGTCGTGGCCGGCATCCTGAGGAAGGAGTTCAGGGGAAAGAAGTGGTTCACGACGATATCCATCCTCCCGTGGGGAGTAGCCACTGTGGTGGCAGGGTTCGCCTTCACGAATATCTTCTCCACCTCGGGGGGCTACCTGAATTCCTTCCTCCGTCTCCTCGGGTTGCCCGCCTTCAACTGGTTCTCCAGCTATGCCAGCGACGTCCTCGTCATCATCCTCTCGGACAGTTGGAAGAACACCCCGATAATCGCCCTCATCCTCCTCGCAGGGATGACCGGGATCTCCGAAGAGGTCTATCAGGCCGCTTCGGTCGACGGGGCAGGCGCAGTCAGGCGTTTCCTCTATATCACGCTCCCGGGCCTCAGGAACTTCATCATCATAGCCCTGGTGATAAGGGGGATAAGCGAGTTCAACATCTTCGCGCTCCCGCTCATATTGGTCGGGTACAACCCTCCGCTCCTCACCACCCTGGTCTACAAGTTCTACTCGACCACCTCCTCCGTCTACTACTCGTACGCCGCTGCCACCGTGCTTCTTGCCTTCGTCCTCGCCTTCGCGGCTGTCGCCGTCAGACTGAGGAGGCCCGACTGACCCATGGCCTCGGTCTCGCGCGCGGCCTTCTACGCCTTCGTCCTCGCCTTCTCGGCGTTCCTGCTTTACCCGCTCTACGTCCTCTTCCTCATCGCATTCTCGCCGGCGAAGTTCACGGTCGAAGCCCTCTTCCCATCGCAGTGGCCTGCTGGTTTTACGCTCACGAACCTCATTGACGCCCTCAGAGGGACGGGCCTCATAGACCCGGCACTCAGGAGCCTCGAGACCGCCTTCCTCGTAGGGGGGATGGCACTCCTCATAGGGATACCAGCTGCCTACGGCCTCAGCAGGCTGCCGCGCAACCTCGCAGCTACCCTGTCCACGAGCCTGTTCCTGGTCAACATGCTCCCTGCCATCGTGATAGCGATACCAATAAGCGCCCAGTTCGTGTCCTTCCACCTCTACAACACCGTCTTCGGCCTGGCCATGGCCCAGGAGCTTGTCGTGCTCCCCCTCACCATCTTCCTGCTCCTCGGCGCGTTCCAGGGCCTCCCGAAGGACCTCGAGAACCAGGCGCGGGTTGACGGGGCAGGCATGCTGAGGACCCTCTACACCCTCCTAGTCCCTCTTTCGAAGGCAGCCGTGGCCGCCGCCTTCCTGCTAGCATGGATGGTCTCCTGGGACGAATTCACATTCGCCGTGATACTGTCTCCCATCAATCCGACCCTCCCCATAGTGATCTACACGAACATCACCAGGGGGGACATCCTCGCCTCCTCTGCCTTCGCCCTGTTACTTGTCGCCCCAGTGGTCGTGCTCACTGCCGTTCTGCAGAAGTACTTGAAGGGGGAGTACCTGTCCGGGGGGATGCACGGCTGAGCAAGCTCGAGCTCGTCGACCTGGACAAAGCGTACG
>JAKAPN010000124.1 GCA_021822995.1 archaeon | reverse complement strand
ACCACGTCGTCCACCTCGTCGATGAGGGACTCCTTGGGCGTGTTCATGGCTTCCATGGTGGTCGAGCAGGCGTGGAGTTTCACTCCCAGGTCCTTCGCCATCTTGAACAGCTCGTGTATCGTGGGCTGCTTGGCCTTCGCCATCTTCCCCTTCATCATGCGGGTCGCCATGGCGGTCATCCCCGGAATCATGCCGAGTATGTTGGGCATCGGCATCCCCGGGTTTCCCACAGATGCTACCTTCAGCGAATCGACCTTCGTCCTGTTCACAGCGTCGAGCCCCCAGAAGGTGAAGAACATGTGGACCTCCTTCCCCATGGTCGCGCCCGTGTTCGCGATCATCAGGGCCGGATACACCATGTCGATGGTGCTTTTCGACAGTATGACGAGCAGTCTAGAGGTTTGCTCGCCCTTCTCTTCCGCCTTCAACTGCGTCAACTGCGCCATATCAATTCACGAATGTTCAAAGATTCGCGTGCAATAATAAACCGGGTAGCCGTTTCTCAATCCGTGTTCTCAGAAGAGGGAATCGGCTTGCCGTTTATAGGCCGGAACATCGGCGAGAGCAAAGGAATCCAGGTGGCTATCCTGATGAATGCCCTGCTTCCTCTCCCACAGGGCGGTCCCCGGTGCTCGCCTGCTTCCTGAACACGTAGTTCTTGGTCGCGAAGGACAGGACAATCGCGGCGAACATCACCGCAGCCCCGAAGTAGAAGACGTAATCGAAGGCGGTGGCGTTGGGGAAGGGGACCGGCACGCGTATCACTCCCTGCGAAGTCTGGTGCGGGATGTTGACGACCGTGCTGTAGGTGCTCATGATGGTAGTGGCGACGACTGGGCCGATCGCTCCTCCGATGTTCCTGAGCATCGTGTTCAGGCCAAGGCCGGTAGCTACCGTGTCCCGCGGGAGTGAGACGCTTATCATGTTGACAATGGGGATGATGAGAGAGATCGAACCAATCATCGACACGGCGGTCGCGATGGCCAGGTCGGTCGTCGAACCTCTGTTGAAGATGAACAGGACGAACCCTGCGATCGCGATCAACCCGCCGAGGGCCATCGTGGGCTTGGGCCCGTAGCGGGTGACGAGGCGCCCGATCGCAGGACCGGCCACGAGCATGGCGATGGCGGCGGGCCCAAGCGTGAGTCCCGCTGCGATGGGGTCGAGCCCGAACCCGAGCGGGGCAGGGTCCTCAGCTAGGAAGACGACCGCGTAGAACAACATGAACATCCCAATCCCGGAGATTATCCCTATTCCGTTGGCAACGAGCACGTTTCTTATCTTGAGCAAGCTCAAGTGGATGAGCGGGTTCGACTTCCGCGCCTCCGCGACGAAGAACCCTACGGTGAGCGCGACTCCGGCCGCGAGGGAGGCGAGGCCGTAGGCCGAATACCATCCCTCGTATGGGCCCTCGCTAAGGTAGAACAGCATGAGAGACACTCCGACCATCAAAAGGATGACGGTCTCGTAGTCGACCTTCTTCCCTGTCCCGGTATGACCCTGCGGGAGGAACCGCCAGATGACCACGAATAGCATAACGCTGAGTATGAACGCCGAGTGGAACGCCCACTGCCATCCCAGGTCCTGCACAATGTACGCACCCAGCACAAGTCCCGCAGCGGCGCCTATGGCGAAGGTAGCGCTGACGATGCCCTGCGCTGTAGCGATTCTCTCCTTGGGGAATGTCTCCGCGATGATGGCCAGCGCGAGCGGGACGATGGCGAAGCCCACGCCTTGGACCGCCCTCGCTGCGATCAGGAAGTATATCGAAGGGGAAAAGCCCGCTGCGCCTACCCCCGCCGTATAGAACACGAGGGCTATGAGGAACATCTTCTTCTTACCATAGCTGTCACCGAGCTTGCCGAAAAGCGGGGAGACCGCGCTCCCGACAATGAGGAAAGCCGACGTTATCCACGATACCGCGCTAACAGAGGTCGAGAAGTAGTTCTGAATATCAAGTATGCCCGGAAGGATCATCGTCTCGACGTAGTTGAGCAGGAGCGCGACCCCGACCATGGCGAGGAGCGCCCTCATCTGATGGTTAGTCGTCCCCGCGGTGGGCTGCTGCATGGTACCCACTGGTTGGGATTGCATCTTTCTGGACTCGATTGTCTCCGGATTATAAACTGCCCTAAGTTCTCAGTCGCAACGGCCGCGCTTCATGAGATTATCTTCTTGCCGAAGAGCGAAAGGGCTAGCTCCACCACCAGCTCCGCGGTGTGGTTCGCCGTGTCGAGGATCGGGTTCACTTCAACGAACTCGCCCGAAGTCACCTTTCCCGAGTCGGAGAGCATCTCCATTGCCAGATGCGCTTCTCTGTAAGTGATCCCGCCACGAACGGGAGTCCCGGTCCCAGGAGCCTCTCTCGGGTCCACTACGTCCACGTCGAAGCTGAGGTGGACGTCATCGACTCCTGCCCCCGCTATCTCAACCGCCCTGTTGATCACCTCCTTCATCCCCAGCTGGTCGATTTCTTTCATGGTGAAAACAGTCAACCTAGACTTCGCGATCGCCTTTGCCTCCTCTTGATCAAAGCTCCTCCCTCCGATCAGTACGGTGTTCTTCTCGATAGCCTTCGGGCCCGCCCCGCCGAGCCGAGTCAGCTTCGGGTGACCGTATCCCAGGATGCTGGCGAGCGCCATTCCATGGATGTTGCCGCTGGGAGTGGTCCTGGTCGTGTTGAAGTCCCCGTGGGCGTCCAGCCACACGACTCCCCTGCGGGGATTCGAGCGCGCGAGCCCGGCGAAGGAGCCGATGGAAGTGCTCTGGTCACCCCCGAGCACCAGCGGGAACAGCCCCTGCACGACCGCGGCGGAGACCTTTGATGCCAAGGCTTCGCACTGCCGCACGACGTCTTCGAGATACCTCGCGCTGCTGTCTCCGACAGACGCCGTGGCCATGTCGGCGGCAGGGATGTTGCCGAAGTCTTTGACAGAATGCCCCAGCCCTTCCAGCCCTTCCCTCAGCTTCGCGATCCTGATGGCGCTGGGGCCCATATCCACCCCACGCCTCTGCTGCCCCAGGTCGACAGGTGCCCCGATGATCCCTATCTTCATGTTCGCCTTACCCATCACAGGGCTATTAATCGCCTTCTACAATACGACGGTGGAAGTCTTAACAGGGAGACCTGGCTGCGCCACATCCTTGAAGTCGATCGGCAGGAACGAGTTGGCTTCCAAGCTCGGTTCGCCTGGGGTGGTCGTGGTCAACGTCCTTGCGGCCGGCGCATATGAGAAGATACGAATCAGAGGGTCGATCTCGATACCAAGAAACGAGCTGGAGCAGGGGAGGTGGAGGGAGTTGGACCGGTCGAAGGAGGTGGTCGTCCACTGCTCGAGCTATGAATGCGAAGCGTCCCGGATGGCGGCGAAGTTCCTCGAGGAAAAGGGGTTCGATGTGAAAGCCTACGAGGGAGGGATAAAGGACTGGGTCGAGGCCGGACTCCCCACCGACGGGACGGTCTCGGCAGAGCGGTTCCTGGCTGAACGATATGGGAAACCTGCGAGTCCGGCGGCTTCTTCGCGAGCAGATGCGCCCCGACAGGCGTGACGATGATGCTGAAGTCTCAGGTGGCGGGCGTGCTCATGGCCGTCGCGGGTGCGCTCATACTCGTACTGATGGCCAGCTTCGTGGTCAGCGTCATCGTGGTGATATTGGAGCTCTTTGCCGTTATCATAGGCATTGTCCTGGTTCTGGGAGGGATTGCCATGCTCGTCTTTGGCGGTCGGTTCTGGGGACGCGGAGCCGCAAGATGGGAGAAGAGGACGGCCACTTGACGCCAACAGCGTAAATATCCGCGCCTGGAGCCGCTTTCAAATGCCTGCAATAGAAGTCGACGGGCTCAAGAGGAGATACGGGAGCCTGCAGGCAGTCGACGGCATCGGATTCTCCGTCGAGGAAGGAGAGGTCTTTTCGTTGCTCGGCCCCAACGGGGCGGGGAAGACCACCACCATAGAGATACTGGAGGGACTGAGGGAGAAGGACGAGGGAACGGCGCGTGTCCTGGGCCTCGACCCGTGGACTTCAGGTTACGAGCTGCACAAATCGATCGGGGTCATCCCCCAGGGGTTCAAGTTCCTAGACTACCCCACCCCGAGGGAAGCGGTGCAGTTCTACGCGACACTGTTCGGCAAGAAAGTCGATCCGGACGAGCTCCTGAGGAGGGTCATCCTGGATGAGGCGGCCAACACGTGGTTTCAGAACCTGTCGGGAGGGCAGAAGCAGAAGCTCGGCATGGCCCTTTCACTCGTCAACGACCCCAAGGTCGTGTTCCTCGACGAACCCACCACCGGCTTGGACCCCCAGGCGCGGAGGGCCGTTTGGGAGGTCGTAAGGACGTTGAAGGCGGAGGGGAGGACGGTGATGCTGACC
>JAKAPN010000123.1 GCA_021822995.1 archaeon | reverse complement strand
CGCCTCCATCGCGGTAGCGAGCGGTTCGGGCACCGGCACGGCCGTCGTTTCAGTGACGGACTCCGGCTCGATAGCGCTGACGGGCCTGACCTTGGGCGGCACCGTCGTCCCTGCGACTCAGCCAACTTGGAGCCCAGCGCCATCGTCAGGCTCGCCGATAGCCCCCGGCGGCGGGACAAGCACCACCTTCTCCACAGCGACATCTGTCACAGCAGGAGTGTCCTACACCATTACCGTCGCGGCCACATTCGCCAACGGCGCAACCCAGACCCAAGTGGTCACTGTAACGGTGCAGTAGAGGTCAAGCGTGGGTCTGGGCAAATCCAGGCCTTCCCCTCCTTTTAGCAAGAAAGGCTCTGCTAGTGAGATGAAAGTTGGAAGGTCCAGAAGAGCCCAAGCTGAGATCATAGGTGCTCTTTTCTTCATAGTCCTAGCGATGATCGTTTTCAGCCTCTTCACCGCCCTCTTGGCTGCCCAGTATTCCATGGCGAGGCAGGCGGCCGAGGCCCAGTCTGTGGTCGGCGAGAAGGCGGACGAGAGCCTTTCAGTGAACCTTGGTTCGGGGACGGTGACGGTCCGTAACAACGGCCCAACCACCGCCGCCATTTCCTATTACCTGGGCGTGAACGGCGGCGGTCAACAGCAGGTCGTGGCTCTTAATCAGAAGGTGACAGTCGCCCCTCGAGGGACTTCGACATTTTCGGTCAGCCCATCCTTCCTGAGCGTTGGGGTGGTGACTTCCTACGGGAACGTTTGGTGGAGTTCTTGACAAAATCCTCTTCGGCTCCCCCTTTGGGGCCACGAGACAGTATGAGCAAGGTGTTGAATAGGCGCTGGCTAGAGTCAGCGAATCGCAGGAACCTGAACCAACTTGGGCAGCGGGTGACCCGCCGCTTGGACTTTCTGGGCAACACCGTCCACAAGCCGGTAAGTCCGCATCAATTGCCCCTGGAAGACACCGGTCTCGACCATCCTCATGCTCTCGAGCCTCTTCATGTGCCA
This sequence comes from archaeon, assembly GCA_021822995.1. Taxonomy (GTDB): domain Archaea; phylum Thermoproteota; class Nitrososphaeria; order Nitrososphaerales; family Gagatemarchaeaceae; genus UBA183. The sequence continues at coordinate 3,396 of JAKAPN010000123.1, read as the reverse complement.
AGTAAGGGCCTGAGAGCTCAACCCAAGGAACTCTGCCAACTTCATATGTGTCAGAGGATGTTCTTCTGATAGAAGCGTCAAAATCTTCCCTGCTGTCCCCTGCCGCAAGAGCGAAATTACCTTGCGCTCTGTCTCCGCGTACTTCCCAGCCCCGAAGAACCTCCTGTATTTCCCGGTCCGACACTCCTCAATCTCGCCGTTCTTGGCGAGCATCCAGGTGTGGTACTGGACGGTGCCCATGGGGAGCCCCAGGTCCTCGCTAACTTCCCTCATGTAGACGCCGGGGTTCGTGAGGATGAAGGCCATGATTTCCCCCCTCGTCGAAAGGTTGGCAGGATAGGGGCCGCTGGCGAGCGTCCAATTGCCGAGGGGAGCGACGGCCTGAAGGATACCGTTGACGCCGTTCGGTTGGGTTCCCTGTGCCATGCCGTGGCGGCCCTGGGCCACCGATGAATCAACCAGCACAGACGCGTCGAGGAGCAGCGCTACCACGACCAGTGCAGTGAGCGCCTTGATGCTGTTCGTATCCCTTACCAGCGCCATGTAACGGAAGTCCGTGTTAATTACGGATATTCCCGAAGGCTCCCGCCCAATGTAAGCGGTTGTATCAGAACCGTTAAACGCATGACGAGGCTCGGCCGGCTGGGTATGCGGTCAGGGGTGTGACTCCACGCGCTCACTTGCAAGGACATGGGCCATCACGAAGTACGAGCTGACCTGGGACCTGAGAAAGAGGCGGACTCCCGTCGTCATGGGCCTGATTCTACTGGCATCGTTCTACTTCGCCTACCTCGTCCCTATCATCTTCGGCAAGTCGATCACCGAGGAGCGCACGCTGCTGGGAATAAGCTTCGGGAGTGGACTCTGGTGGGTGAATGCCGTCTATGACGTGTTCGATTTATTCGCTAGCGGCCTTTTCCCTCTTCTCATAGGAGGGTTCATCGCGGCCGACTCGCTCGCGACGGAGTTCGATGAGAACACCATAGTCCCTCTCCTCTCTCAACCAGTCAAACGGTCGGAGGTGTACCTCGGGAAGTTCTTCGCGAAGTTCTTGTTACTCCTCGCTGTGGCTGTACTCTTCACCCTGGTGACCGTGGGCCTTTCCCAAGCCTCGCTTGGGGCCCAAGGGAACCTGGGCATGATTCCGTTGGTGGTGTTCGCCGAACTCGGGGCCTTCCTGGAGTTCGCGGCGATCGGATTCTTCCTAAGCTCCATCGCCCGCTCTGGAATGATGGTCCTTGGACTTCTCATTGGCTTGTTCTTCGGGGTCATATGGACGGTGCTGCTGCTGGGCTTCCAGTTCGGCATACAGGAGCCAATGTTCCTGCTACCTGTCGCTAACGCCGCGTTTCTACTGCAAGTCGTAGCATACTACGTCTTCCAGCCCTGGGGGGTAATGGTGCTGCAGGGCGTCGCTTTGGGCGCTCTCACACAACAAGTCGCGGTCACGGTAATCTCGGCCATGGAGTACGTTCTCGCGGGTCTTGCGGTGAATCTTGTCGCCTTCCTCGTCGCGGGATATTACTTCTTCAGGAAAGCGGAGGTCAAGGGATAGTGCACAAGAGAGGCAGAGACCGTCATTGAGCGCTCAGTCTAGCGCGTCCCCAGAGTTCGCCCTGGAAGTGAAGAACCTCATGAAGTCATACGGCGCTTACCCCGGCGTCTGGGACGTGAGCCTGACCGTCGAACAGGGAACCCTGCACGGCTTCCTGGGGCCCAACGGCTCGGGAAAGACCACGACGATGAAGTGCGTCATGGGCCTCCTGCACAAGACCTCGGGGCTGATCAAGGTGTTTGGCGAGGAGCCCCATGGTGATGCGAGAGAGCTGAAGAAACGGGTCGGCTATATGCCCGAGTCCCCGTCGTTTCCCGCCTATCTGAAGGGTCGGGAGGTCCTCATCACCTATGGCAGAATCAGGGCGGCTTCGGATGGGGCGAGACTCAGAGAGGAGTCCAGGTCGCTCCTCCAGCAGGTCGGCCTCGCTGATGCGGCTGAAAAGCCCTTTGGGAAATACAGCAGAGGGATGCAGACCAGGCTCGGGATCGCGGTGGCCATGTTAGGAAAGCCTGACTTGCTCATCCTTGACGAGCCGACGGAGGGCCTCGACCCAGTCGGAGTCGCCGACGTGCGGAATCTGCTCGAGGGCTTGGTTTCCGAAGGCCGTAGCGTCCTGCTGTCGTCGCATCAGCTATCCGAAGTCAAGCAGATGTGCGGCAAGGTCACCGTTGTGAACAAGGGCAGGACCGTCATCGAAGGATCTGTTGAGGATTTGGCAAAGCGCCTGCATGGCGGGATAGTATACAGGGCGGAATTCGACTCGCTGGCGCCCGACCTGATGGACGAGTTGAAGACGGTCGACGGCGTGTCTGAAGTCACCTCTGTGGAGGAAGACGTGGTCGCAGTCCTGATATCGAAAGATTACGACGTGAGGCCATTGCTAGCAAGGCTGGCGGTCAAGCACGGCTCTTTGCTCCTGTCGTGCGAAAGGGAAGAGACGCCGCTTGAGGAGCTCTTCATCTCATTGGTAAAGGAGAACAAGTAGATGATGGACTCTCCATGCTAGACTGTAGACACATAATGGCAGACCATCCGCTGGCCGTCAACAGCGTTCCTTGCTCATCCGCCAATCAGCCAAGCGCTCCCCAAGGTCGACAGGGTTTCGTAGCTGACCGTGGTTACGACAGGGACTGTCTCGGTGATCCAGTAGGCGTAGGTGCTGTAGACAGCCGAGCAGGAGTACTGCGAGCCTGACGGGCAGTAACTCATCTGGCCAAAGCTGACAGTGCGGGGCTGGTACACTGGCGAGCAGGAGTACTGCGTGGCCGAGCTTCCGGTTGGACAATACGAGAGCTGGCCTAGGCTGGTCGTGGTCGTCTGCTGGCGGTAGACTGGCGAGCAGGTATAGTAGCTTCCTGTGTACCGGTTCGGCGCCGGGCAGTACGACAGCTGGCCGAGCGACTCGGTCTGGTAGCTCGTCTGGGTGGTGTACACCGGGTAGCAGGTTATCCCGAGCTGGTAGGCGTAGGAGGGGCAGCTGGACGAGAAGCCCTCATACTCCCGCGTGTACGTGGTGCTGATGTATGCGTCCGCGTATAGGGTCACGTAGTGGACGACGACGTTGACTACGGTCACGGTCGAGGTCCAGCAGAAGGGCCAGAGGCAGCGCCACACGCAGGCACCCGTCCTGACGTCGATGGGCACGCAGATCTCGTACCCGTGCATGACTGTCTCGGTCGTGGTGTATGTGGTGGTGTAGCTGTAGGAGTAGGAGCAGAGGCCGTTCCCGGCGTTGCTCCACCCGGAGGGGCAGGTGTAGGTGGTGTGCGCCACGGTCATGTACAGATCGTAGCCGGAGAGGACGTGGGTCGTCACCGGGTAGTGGGGGTTGACGTGGT
>JAKAPN010000122.1 GCA_021822995.1 archaeon | reverse complement strand
GCGCCGCGCCGAGGGTCCTCGATCGCTCTGCTTTCCAGCTTGATGTCGAGCCTGACAGAAGGGGGTCTACCCCCGCTCGACCATTCCGGGCCTGAACCAGGAGCCGTCCCTCTTGCCCCGATGCATCTCGCGCCTGAAGAAGCCTCTGAGGGTGGGTGTACTGGCCACGCCTTCTTTGGTGCTGAGGCGCTGGTGCTGGGCGCGCGGCCTGCGTAGGGACGGACATCGGCTCAAGCGTTTCACCCCATGAAGCGGACCTTCAACCTCGACGACCGCGCAGGGGCCGAAAGCCCAGGCCGTCGGAGCGGCGACCCGAGCGTGGATGCCGCACGGGACAGTACGACCTCCTAGGAACGGGACGAGCGAGGGACGCGTAGAGTCTTCCGTCACCGCAGCCTTGTCACGCCTTCCACGCCGTCGAAGTCCGAGTCGAAGGACGCTATCACTCTCTCTGCACATTCAGGCACGGGGATCCGGAGGAGAGCTTCGCCCACGGGAATGGCGTGTTCAGCTACTCGAGGATGATGACGGGTGAGCCGGCGGGAGACCCACCTTCACTGTTGGAGCCAGACTTGGCACAAAACAGTGCGGTTGCGGCGGGATGAACGGGAAGGATAGATGACCGAATCAAACAACGGATGGCATACCGTCGACTGCATGAGAGAACAATTTAATAAACAACGGCGTCGATGCTTTAGAGTGCGACTGGCCGGGGTCGTATGCGTCTTGGCACTGCTCCTACTCGCGTCTCCTCCCGCTAAAATCAGGGCCGTGGAAGGCTCGGCTCCCGGGGATGGCGTGCTTACAGTAGCAGTGACCCCAGCCGCAGATTCCACCCTGATTATCAACGGCACTATCGAGCCGCTCACCTCGGGGATCTTCTCGTTGACAGACGCACCCTACGGCACCTACAACATCTACGTCCAGAATCCGTACATGCAGTTCTTCTACAAGACAGTGGAACTCAATTCGACAAGCCTTACCGTACATGCCAACTTGAAGCCTCCCTCCCTACTAGGCTCCACAAACGGCCCCTGGGTCCCCCTCGGCCCAGCGTTCTTTCCCAATCTACAAGGGACTACCGTCGACGTGAAAGGGGTTGGCTCAGGGGGAGTCATTCAGTACGCCTCCGGTCATTCGGGAGAGATAGCGCTGCTAAACTCAGATCCGAACGTCATCTACCAGGCAACGGGGTCGTGCTCGGGATACGCTAACAGCTGCCCCCAGAGCTACGGAGGGGTATACAAGACCGTCAACGGAGGCGCGAGCTGGGTTCCGGTCGACCTGGGGCTTCCGTTAGGGATTGTAAGCTCAATCTACCTGGACCAGTCCAGCCCCAACATTCTACTGGTCGGTTTTGAATACCCGAGCGGCGGCATCTACCGCACGGACGACGGGGGAGGATACTGGTACAACGTGGGTCAGTTCGGGCAGACCAGAGATATAACCGAAACCGCCAACAAGAGCCTGCTGGCCGCGACCTCAGACGGCGTGGTCGAGAGCGGCGACATGGGAATGACGTGGAAGACCATCTTTTCTCAACCTGACATTGGTGCGCTTTCGGTTTCCGGAGATACCATCTACGCTTACTCAGCCAAGAACGGCTACCTCTACAAGTCCCTCGACCTCGGCCGGACCTGGACCAAGATGGAATATTTTCCCCCCTCCAGCTTCGGTACCATCAGTGCATCGCCGTGGAACTCTTCCACAGTCTACATCTCAGACAGCATCGAGTTCGTCTCGCACGATGGGGGTGCTCAATTCGAGCCTGTCGCCTCCTTGAGCGGGCAGGGACTCTTGGGAATAATGCGGGCGGTCGTTTTGGACCCCTCGAACCAATCTAGGGCGTGGGCATTCGGGGAGGGCTACCTAGGTTACTCTACCGACGGGGGGACTCAATTCACCCAGACAGCGCAGGGGACGGACAACATGGCCCTGGTGGTGGACCCCCTGAACGACAGCGTCTTGGTCCTAGGTTCGGACGAAGGGGTATACGAGAGCCTGGACTCCGGGAAGACTTGGAACTCTGTCAACGGGAACCTGTCTGACAACCTTGTGACAAGCCTCTCTCTCAGCCTTGACGGCAGTTTCATCGCCTTGGGACTACAGGACTACAACAGCATGCTCTCTCTTGATGGCGGGGCCGTCTGGACTGGAAGCATCGATTCGCCCCTCAGCGGCGAAGACACGCCCGTGTACGTGAACCCCTACAACTCCTCGTGGGCCTACGCGCTGACTTCCAATATTGGGTTCGGCGGCGCGCCGACGACCTTAATGGTTTCCGACGATATGGGTCATTCGTTCCACGCCGTCAGCCTTGTCAACGACGTCGGTCCCTATCCGACGGTCTACCAGATGTACGCCAACCCTTACAATACGTCCGAGGTCTTCGTCGGTACTCAGGGGGGAGTCTACATCGGAAGCTACTACGGTTCCTCGTGGAGCTACTGGAATGGGTCCCCGTCGGAGGTCACTTCTATCGCCATGGACGGTCCGCAGTCATACTTTGTAGGCACAAGCCATGGCCTCTATCGCTTCCAAGGCGGAGTCTGGTCTCAGGTCTCAGCCATCCCATGCATTACCTACTCCGTATCGGTCGATCCAGGAAACACGAGCATTTCTGTCGTCTCGACTGAGGGGTGTTCGAATGGTCATGTCTTCGTCAGCAAGGACCACGGGGCGACTTATACTCCGACCAACCTGATCAGCGGCGGCGAGCCCCCTTGGTTTGTGCAGTTCCTGAACTCCACCGGGTACCCCCTCCTCGGCTTCGGAGACTCCACGATGGGCCTTTATCTGACGTCTGACCTTGGGCAGACCTGGGTTCCGATAACCTACAACTTGGAAGCCGGTGACGTCACCGGAGTCCAACTCGTGGCTGGCAGCTTGTACATAGCGACATATGGCGAAGGGATATTGAAGCTAAGCGATTTCAGCGTGTCGTCGCTGCCAGCTACAGTCAATGTACAAGTCTATCCTGCCGCGTCCTCTGTAACGATGGATGGCTCTCCCTTGGAGACCTATGATGGGCACTCACAGCTCTTCCTCAGACCAGGGACTTACAACTTCAACGTTACCTACCGAGGTCAATCGCAGGCCTACGTCGCGTCTCTTTCGCCTGCGGAGACAACTGACATCAGCATCCACCTTAATGTGACCCTCGCCACCACGACATCGGCCAATTCAAGCGTCACCGCAGCGAACACCACTTCGACAGCGGCGTCGGCTGCGAACACGGGGGGGACCTCGACACACCTGTCGAGTACGGCTACGGCTTCGAGTGCCGGCGTGCCTGAATTCCCCTACCAAGGCGTGCTCGTGGCGGTCGTCGCTTTCGTCGTCGTTGCTGCTTACTTCACCGTCCGAATGAGTTTGGGAGACCGTAACCGCTTCTGCCGTCGTTCATAGATCCCTGCGGAGTGAGCTTCCAGCCAGAGCTCGTGCTTCGGGAACCAGGTTCCGCGTCTCCTACCGTCGTCCGTCGCGCCCTCCTCTGCGGGGGTGAGGAGGTGGAGGGGCCCGGGGACGGGAACGGGAGCGAGGTGGTGACCGCGGCTATCCTGATGTCTTCCATCGCGGGGATGATTATCCTCACAGACAGCCTCGTCACTCTGGCGTTCTCCTCGGCTCTGTACTCCGGGTCCGGGCAGTACTTCGGGCTCCCTTTCCACTACTGGTTCGGGCCTTACATCTTCGGCCCCCTGGCGAAGTATGGGAAGAGGTTCGGAGGGTTCGACAGGCACCAGCTCGCTGCGTTCGTCATAGCCAGGAAGGCGCTGGGATACGGGGAGGCTCCAGCGTTCGATTGCCTCCCGAGGACGAGGAAGAAAGAGACGATGTGGGACCGCTGCGTCAGACATTATGGACGCTCATGTGACTGATTAGTAGGATGAATCCTGTTTACCGCCTTGTCACCGGTTATTGTCTTTCCGCCCTGATAGGCGGGGAGCGCCGCTGATCGCCCATGGATTTCCCGGCGTGGAAGGACCCGGGCTTGGAGCCGCCGATGTGCGAAGACTGCCGTGTCGAGATGAAGGTGCTTGACCCCCGAATCTGCCTTCACGAAGGATACGCCGAGGGGTACGACGTCGCGCTGATAGAGTGTCCCTCCTGCCTCACCCAGGAGGAGAGAAGGGTGGCCCTGTTCGAGGACATCCTACTTGCAGCGGGGAAACGGCTCGACCACAGGAGGAGATCCATCGAGGAGTTCGGCTTCGTTGCGACGTTCGAGCCCGAAGAAAGCCACCGTCCTCGCCACCCTGTCCATCGTCCGGGTCCTCCTAAGGAACTGGTACTGGGAGCAGTATAGGAAGGCTGCGCACGAGATGGTACAGATCTCTAGGAATGGGACGAGCGAGGGACGAAGGGACGCCTTCGCCAATGCGCCCCGGACCGGTTCGCGCAGCGCCTGAGGGTGCGGG
>JAKAPN010000121.1 GCA_021822995.1 archaeon | reverse complement strand
TTCGAGATTCAAGTGATACACGACGATGATCAGCTTCCCAGCGGAAGTGTGTCCACCTCCCCGCTCGGAGAGGCGTACTCCTGTATCTCGCGCTCCAGGCGTGAAAGGCGGTCCCCGAACTCTGCCCTGACCCTGGCCTCTGCCAGTATCTCCGAGGGGTTCAGGCTCAGGCAAGGCTCGACCTTCGAATACTCCTGGACGAAGTCCTCTTCGTGGAGCTCCGGGCGCCGGTAGACCCAGGAGATGGCTGAGACGTGTCCCATCCAGAACTCCCGCACTTCCCTGTTGACCTCTGCATGGGCGCGCTCGGTGGAGAAGGAGTGCCTCGGGGCGCAGGCGTGCCAGGAGTCCGGGCCCCCCTTGCGCAACCAGCCCCTGCCTGTGGAACCTCAGCCGTCTTCTTGAAGCAGACGTCGATCCATTTGCCGCCGTGCCTCTTCCCGTAGAATCCCAGGCCGCAATCGGTTGGTGGTTCAGCACGAACACTTCCAATTCACACCGAAGCAACAGACCGACCGTTGCGGGTCCGCGCGTCAGGAGGCTGTCTTGCTCCAGCGACAGTTACCTGAAGGAAACTGTTAATATGCATCTGTACACTGACCAAGGACATTGATCGACGAAAGGGCCTTCAGGTTAATCAGCCGAATCAAGGCTGCCAAAGCTGCCAGTTTCACCTCGCTCAAGAGCACGGTCCCGAATTCCAAGACCCTCGCCTCCAAGCTCAAGATGCTCGAGGCCCTGGGCCTCGTCCTCCACAAAGACGGGCGCTATTCCCTCACCCCTCCTGGAGAGGAAGCCCTGGGCGCCCTGGAGAGGTACGTGCTAGCAACCCGGAAGGGGCCCCAGCTGACGAACCTGGACAGGATACCGCACGCTGGCCTGGCGCCAGTCATAAAGAAGTACTGCGAGGCGTTGCTCAAGGAGTACGGCGAGTCCCTTGTCGGCCTGGTCCTGTTCGGCTCGGTCGCCACGGGAAGGTGGGCCAAGGACAGCGACGTCGACCTGCTTGTCGTTCGAGAAGGATGGGAGAGGAAAAGGACGTGGGAGAGGGCTGACGAGCTGGGGAAGCTGAAGCTCGAGCTCGCCAGCACTGCAGAGTACGCCGAGGCTGTCAGGAGGGGGCACTGGCCCATCATCCAAAACGTGCCCCTGGCGCCAGGCGAGCTGTCCAGGATGAGCGCCTTCCTCTTGGACGTGGCTTTCGACGGGATAGTCCTCTTCGACAGGGACGGGACAGTGGCACGCTTTCTGAAGGCTGCGAAAGGCTGGGGGGAACGGGAGGGCGTCCGTCGGGAGGTCCTCCCGGACGGGACGAGAAGCTGGGTCTTCGGTGAGCCCCATGTCGTTCGATAGGCGGAAGGTCGCGGCAAGGGCGATCGCCAGGGCCCACGACTGGTTGCAGGGCGCGTCGCGGGCGTTGGCCGACGGGAGATGGGACGACGTCGTGTACAGCTCACAGATGGCGGTCGAGTTCTCCGCCAAGGCCGTGCTGCTGCTGGCAGGGAGGGAGTTCCCGAAGCAGCACGACGTCGCCGGGCCTTTCGTATCTCTCTCGAAGGCTCCTGCCGCGCCGGGGTGGTTCAAGGAGGAAGCGGAGGCGCTGGGCTCGCTGATCTCGAAGCTAGCTGAGCTGAGGATACTGGCGGGGTACAGCTACGAGACGGCCCTCGACAGGGGCCATTTCAAGGAGTATGCACCCGAAGCGTTCGAAGGGGCCGGCAAGAACCTCAGATCCTGCGAGAGGCTGCTGAGGGAGTGGGCAGAGGCGGAAGACTGACGCGCCGCCGTCGGGCAAGACCACTGGCGGCAGGCAGACCGCGTCGAGGAGAGGCGCCCCGGTTCAGTACGTTTCGACCTTCAGGTCGGGGATCCCTGCGAAGTCGCGTCGGTTCCTCGTGAGCACCGCCTGCCCGTTCTCCACGGCGATGCCTGCGATCATCGCGTCCTCGGGGTCGATCTTCCTCCCCTCCCGCGACTTCTGGGCGTAGTTGATGCCGGCCCGCCTCGCGGAGTCCTGGTCCAGAGGGAGCTGGACGAGGGAGTCGAGCGCCTCTTCGACCTTCCTCTTCTCTTCCGGCGACCTCGAGCTCAGGCCCACCCCCACGTACAGCTCGAAGACCGATGGGGCCCCCACAAGCAGGGGAGAGGAGGCGTCTGCCAGCTCCCTCCCCTTTGCCGTCGTTCATCATGACGTCTATCAGGAACGTGGTGTCGGCGAGCAGGTTCAGCCCGCCCCCTCTGACGCCTCAGCCATGCGCTGGGAGCTCGCCCTTCTCAGCTCGGACACCCTCCTCTTCATCTCAAGGCCTTCGGCCCTCGTGAGTAGCCCCGCCAGGTCGACCACCCCCCGACTCCCGGTCATCCTCCCGATGAGCTCCGTGAAGCTCTCCCCCGGTCGTTTGAGGGACTTCAGCCTCTCGTAGGCCTCGTCCGATATGGAGATGTTCCTCGTTCCCATACCATGTGTATATGTGCGTGTTCGAGATTTAAGAGTTACATCTCTCCGCCCCGGTGATGTCGCTTCTCTTGTCGATGTCCAGTTCCGGATGCAATTTCGTTCGGGAAATCAGCAATCGAAGCGCCCGTCAACCATCCAAACAACGTCACCCCCCGCCCCGTCCTTCCTTCTCCAGCCGTCGCCGTACGCCGGGAGGCGCAGGCGAGCTTCGCCGACGCCTTCCCGTATTATGTTTTCTTACGGCGTAATACATAAAGAGAAGGCGGCCAACTCTCCCGGCATGCCTGTGAGCAACGCGAGCCCCCTGATACACATGTCAAGACTCGGGAAGCTCAGGTTCGCCCAGACGACCTTCGGCAGCGTCTTCATCCCTGACGCGGTCAGGCGTGAGACCATAGAGGCAGGTGCGAAGGAGGGGTTCCCTGACGCGCCGGCCCTGGAGAAGCTCGAGGCTGACGGGTGGCTCGTGACGTCGCCGCTGTCGAAGAGGTCGCTGGAAGTCGCAGACTCGTTGAGCGAGGGGCTCGGGAGGGGGGAGGCGGAAGCCATCGCGCTCGCCCTCGAAAGGAAGGAGCGGCTGTTCATGGACGACCAGAAGGGGAGGGCCGCGTCGAGGCTTTACGGCGTCGAGACGGTGACCACGCTCGGGCTGATGCTGGAGATGAGGGTGGGCGGGGCCATGGAGCCGGGCGAGTACCAGAGGAACGTGAAGGAGTACGGCTCCCAGGGGTGGATAGGGGCGGACGTGGTCCAGCTGTACCTGGAGAAGGGGCGAGAGCTTGGGTGAAAGGATCTCGTTCGTGGTGCCGGCCGAGATGAAGAAGGCGCTGGAGGAGCTGCAGCGGCTGACGGGGGAGGACAAGTCCACGCTGCTCAGGGCCCTCATAGACAAAGGGCTCGCAGAGACGAAGATGGATATCGCGGCCGACCGCTACGTCAAGGGGAGGGCGTCGCTGGGGAAGGCGTCGGAGGTCGCAGGGGTGTCCCTCTGGGAGTTCCTGGACGAGCTCAGGAGGAGGAACGTGGGGCTGAAATACTCCATGGCCGACGCCGAGGAGGAGATAGCACGGGCGCTGTCCAGGCGGAAGGGTTCGTAGCGGCTAACAGATAACACATGTCAATGTGTATTTAGATATCAAAACAGCTTGGAGCGCAGCTACAGCCCGAAGAAAGCGGAGGAGACGCTCGGGGTGACCACCCACACGATACAGGCCTGGGACAGGCAGGGGAGAATCAGGTGCCTCAGGCCCCCGACTGGAAGGAGGAGGGTGCCCGAGTCTGAGATCAGGCGCCTGATGAGCATCGCCGAACAAAGAAATGAGGCTGTCTACGCCAGGGTGTCTTCGCACGACCAAAGATCTGACCTGGACAGTCAGGACGCGGACACTAGGTTTATACCCGGCATGAAACCCGTTCGAATCGATGTCTGAAAGACGCAAATTCACCGTAAGCATCGTCAAAGACCCTGACTCTCAGTGGTTCGCGGCCCGTTGTGTCGAACTACCTGAAGCGATTAGCCAGGGGAGGACCGAAGCCGAGGCTCTAAAGAACATCAGAGAAGCGGTCGAGCTCGTTTTGGATGAGCGCAGACAGAGCGCCAGCAAGGCTCATGGCAAACTGGTCGAGCTGACCGTCAACGCCTAGGCTGCCGGTCACTTCGGGCAGGGAGGTCGTCAAAGCACTTTCGAGGATAGGTTTCGAGCCTGTTCGCCAGAGGGGGAGCCACGTTTTCCTCAGACACCCGGACGGAAGGCGAACGGTGGTCCCGATGCACCCTGAAATCAACAGGTCTACTCTAATGGACATAATCGAACAGACAGGGTTGACGCGCGAGAAGTTCCTGAAGTTACTCTAGGCGTCCTTGGATGCAGCCCGGCGTAACTCTGGGCAGAGTTCGGGGACCGCCTTTCACGCCTGGAGCGCGAGATACAGGAGTACGCCTCTCCGAGCGGGGAGGTGGACACACTTCCGCTGGGAAGCTGATCATCGTCGTGTATCACTTGAATCTCGAA
>JAKAPN010000120.1 GCA_021822995.1 archaeon | reverse complement strand
GCGGAGATCACCTCGAACCCCTTGAGGTCCCTCCCTGCGGCCTGAGCCCCCTTCTTCACGTGCTCAAGAGACCACTTGATCACGTCCGGGTCGGCTATCTGGAGTATGACCCCGTCCCCCACCCGGCCTGCCACTTCCAGGGCCTTGGGCCCGTAGGCTGCGACGTAGACAGGGACTTTGTACTTGGCCCAGGGGAAGCTGACGTCTGTCTCGTCGATCTTCGTCTTCCCTCCCGACGTGAGGCTCTTGAGTACTCCCACGCTCTGCTCTAGCTCCCCGAGGCTGGCTGGCTTCTTCCCCATGGTCCTGACGGCGCTGTCCCCGCGGCCGAAGCCGATGAAGACCCTGCCGTCCCCCGCCACGGAGCTCAGCGTCGCGGCCAGGCTCGCGGTCACGGTGATGTGCCTGGTGAGGGGGTTAGTGACGAACGGCCCCATCCTGATCCGCTTTGTGTTCGTCGCCCACATGGAATAGAAGACCCAGGGCTCCTCCCAGATGAAGTGGGAGTCGTAGGTCCCCGCCATGTCGAGGCCCGCCCTGTCAAGGAGCTGGACCGCCTTCAGTGTCTCGTGAGGCTCCCGCGCGTTGTAGATGACGCCGAAGTTATGCTGCGTGCTCAGCGCCACCTCTTCTCCCACGGGAAGGTCAAAGCTTCGGCGTCTCGCCTATCTCGCGGTAGAGTTCTGGCCGCCTGTCCCTCAGGAACGGGGCCATCCTCCGCCTCTCTTCGAGCTTGTTGAGCGGGACGTCGACCACAAGGACCTGGTCTCCCTCCCCCGCCTTGGCCATGACTGCCCCGGTGGGGTCCACCACCATGCTCGTCCCGTAGTAAGCGCGCGACTGGCCCGGGTATTCAGCGCCGCACCTGTTCACCCCGGCGACGAACACGGTGTTGAAGGACGCGTGAGCCCTGAGCTCGAGCTCCCAGAGCTCCGGGTAGAACGAGGTGCAGGTGGGGATGAATATGATCTGGGCCCCCTTGAGAGCCTCGATCCGCGGCCCCTCGAGGAAGTGCCTGTCATAACAGGTGACCGTGGCTACCTTCGGCCCGCCTTCTCCGAGCTCGAAGACCGGGTAGCCGAGGTTCCCCGGGCTGAAGTAGAACTTCTCCATGTATCCCGGGAGCTGTGGGAGGCTCGCCTTCCTGTACTTGCCCAGATACTTCCCCTTGGAGTCGAAGAAGGCCGTGGTGTTGTAGAAGAGCCCGGGGACCACGGTGTCCCTTTCGAACATCGGGACGACGAGGGCGACCCCGTTCTTCTGGGCGGCTGCCGACATCGCCTTGAACGTGGGCCCGCCGGGGACGGGCTCGGCCCAGTCGAAGTACTTCGGGTCCTGCTCGTAGGCGAAGTAAATCGTGTTGAAAAGCTCCTGGAGGCAGACGATCTCGGCCCCCTTCTTGGCCGCGTCCTCGATCAGCCGGGTGGTCTTCGTCACGTTGTCCTTCGTGTCTATCTTGCATCCCATCTGCACGAGGCCGACTTTCATGGCCGCCACTTCGGTTCGGATGCGGTAAAAACGCCTTTCGGCGGGAGTGAAGGCGAACCGGGACGCCAGGAATCTACCAACGCGAGGTCACGACCTTCTTGTCGGTGAAGAAGTCTACGGTATCTATCTGGGCATGGAGGACCCCGAAGAAGGAGTCTCTCCGCCCTGCGAACGGGAAGTAGGCGGCGGGTTGGGCCACCCCTAGGTTGATGCCGATGTTCCCCGCGTTTGCCTCCCTGGCAAACTTCCTTGCGGCGCTCCCGGAGGAAGTGAACAGGCAGGCCATGTTCCCAAAGTCGCTCTTGCTGTTGATGACTTCGAGGGCGCTCTCGAGGTCGTCGGCCTGCATCACGCTCGCGACCGGCCCGAATATCTCCTCCCTGGCAAGCTTCATGTCCCGGCTGACCCCGTCGAGTATGGTCGGGCCGAGGTAGTATCCTTCGGGGTACCCGGAGACGGTCTTGCCCGTCCCGTCGGCGACGAGCTTGGCCCCCTCGGCCACTCCTCTCGCCACTGCGCCCTTGATCCTCTCCTTGGAGGCTTTCGAGATGACCGGGCCCATCTCGGAGGACTCGTCGAGGCCGTACCCTACCCTGAACTTGTTGGAGGCGTCCGCGAACTTGCCTATGAGCCTCTCGTGGGTCTCCCTGCCCACGGGGATGAGGTTGGAGCCCGCGAGGCACCTCTGCCCTGCGTTCCCGAAGAAGGAAGAGATCATGGCGGGGACGTAGGCGTCGATCTTGGCGTCAGGCAGGACGACGATGGAGTTCTTCGCCCCGCCGTTGGCTATGGCCCTTTTGCCGTGCTTCCCTGCGAGCTCGTAGACGTGCTTGGCCACGGGGGTCGAGCCGACGAAGGTCACACCGCGGACCGACCTGTTCGAAATGAGCGCCTCGACCGCCTCTCTGCTCCCCTGGACGAGGTTCAGGACCCCCGGAGGAAGTCCTGCCTCTTCCTGGATGCGTCTGCTGGCGAGTGTAGTCGGGAGCGGGTCTGTCTCGCTCGGCTTCAGCACCACGGTGTCCCCGAGGACGATGGCGAATGGGACGAACCAGAAGGGGACCATGAGTGGGAAGTTGAAGGGCGTGATGACTGCGAAGACCCCGAGGGGCTCCTTGACCGTCTGCTCGTCGATGCCTTCGGCGATCTGGCCGAGCGCCTCTCCCTTGGATAAGGTGTAGGCGGTCGCGATGGCTGCCTCCACATTCTCGATCATCCTCTGGACTTCGCCCCTGCTCTCCAGGATGGTCTTCCCGTGGTTCTGCGTGAGGGTGGAGGCGAGCTCCTCGAAGTGCGCCTCGATCACCGACTTCGCTCTGTACAGATACTTCACCCTCTCGAAGATCGAGAGCCTGCTCCACTTCTCGAAGGCGGCCTGAGAGGAATCTATCGCAGCTTCCACCTCCTCGCTCGTCGCGAATGGGACATCGGCTATGGGGACGCCCCTGCCCGGGTCGAAGGTGCTCTGAGCCTGGCCGGAAGCGGAGCGACTCCACTTGCCGTCGACGAGGTTCTCGAGGCTGCCGTAGCTCTGGGGCACCTTGGTCACCTGAGTCAACTCTTGACCTCCTTGTCCGCGATGCTCAGAGACCCGTCCAAAGCGTCTACACCGAAGTCTATCTCTTCCTGGGTGACGATCAGAGGCGGCGCCACCACGAAGTGGCTCAGCCAGTCGAGCAGATAGACCCCCTTTCCCATCATGTCCGCGCCCACCTTGCCAAGGAGCGAAGGCCTCCCTGCGAGCTTGTCCTCAGCGGTGAAGAAGGGTTCCTTGGTCTTCCTGTCCTTGACCAGTTCGACGGCCCAGAAGAGCCCCAACCCCCTGACGTCGCCGACGCAGGGGTGCTTCGCCTTCAGTTCGGACAGCCGCCGCCCGAGATACTCCCCTTTCTTCTTCGCGCCATTGATGAGGTCGAGCCTCTGATACTCCCTTATCGCCGCGACCGCGGGAGCGAGGGTCAGCGGGTGCGCTTCGTAGGTGTGGCCGTGGGCGAAGTAGTGGTCCTCGAAGTAGTCTGCGATCTCGCGGGTGGTGGCCGTGAGGCCCAGAGGCGCGTATGCCCCAGTTATCCCCTTCGCCGTGGTGAGTATGTCAGGGGTAACCTTCCAGTGGTCGACGGCGAACCACTCGCCGGTCCTCCCCCACCCGGACATGACCTCGTCCACGATCAGCAGGACACCGTTCTTGTCCGTCACTTCCCTAAGCATCGGCAGGTACTCTTTCGGCGGGACGAGGACACCGTTGGTGCCCACCACTGGCTCGATGAGCACTGCGGCAACGTTCCCCTCGTTCCTGATCATGTAGTCTATGTAGTTCGCCGAAGCGATGGCGCGGTCCTCGAACTCGACCCCGAATGGGGAGCGGTAGGTGTCGACGTCTGGAGCGAAGACGATGCCGTCGACCTTTCCCGCTGGCTCAGCCGCAAACCGCCTCATGTCCCCGGTGGCGGCTATGGACGCTCCCGTGGAGCCGTGATATGACCTGTACCTTGAGATTATCTTGTACTTGCCGGTGTACAACCTGGCTATCTTGATGGCGGCCTCGTTAGCCTCGGTGCCTGAGGTCGAATAGAAGAACTTCTCGAGCCCCTTGGGGAGGACCTGGAGGAGGAGATCGCTCAGCTCGGCCCTGACGTCGCAGGTGAACGACGGAGCGATGTAGGGGAGGCTACGGGCCTGCTCGACGATAGCCTCGATCACAGCCTTGTTCTTGTGGCCAAGGTTGCAGCACATGAGCTGGGAAGAGAAGTCTAGGTACTTCTTCCCCGAGGCATCGGTGAAGTGGCAGCCTTCGGCGTCGACCACTTCGAGAGGGTTCCATCCTCTCTGATATCTCCATGTCCCGAAGGTGTACTTCCTGGTGAGCGCGGACGTGCCCTCTTTTGTCAGCAATTTGTCGGCGTCTACCACTCGGTTGATGCCTTGTTCTATAAAATGGTATCACTCGGTCTCATGGGAGCCGGTTGCGGCCCTGATGGGCGTTGCATCAGTCGCGCGTCTTCTTACTGGAATTTGTTTGCAACGAAGCTTCTGAGCGCGTTTGAGG
>JAKAPN010000119.1 GCA_021822995.1 archaeon | reverse complement strand
CCCGGACACCCGCGTTGCCATCCTGACCGCTTCGCCTGCGGCTGAGGCCCAGTCGTAAAGCGAGCTGTTGCACGCCTCCATTCCCAAGAGGTCGCACATCAGGCTCTGGTACTCGAAGAGAGACTGCAGCATCCCCTGGCTGATCTCGGCCTGGTAAGGCGTGTAGGCGGTGTAGAACTCCTGCCTCGAGGTGATGGACTCGACAGCGGCAGGGACATAATGGGGCCAGACCCCTCCTCCGAGGAAGCAGAGAGCGCCCGGGGGAGTCCTGTTTCGACCGAGCCTCGCCTGGACTTCTCTTTTCACCTCGTACTCAGACGCTCCTTCCGGGAGCCTTAGCTTGCGGTTCAGCCTGACCGCTTGTGGGATGTCTGAAAAGAGCTCGTCCACGGACGTGGCGCCGGTCTTCTCAAGCATCTTTCGGACTAGGGCCTCATCCAGGTTAGGGAGGAGCGGATGACGCCGGGGAGCGTCTCGCATTTCTGACAGGCCGAAAAACGCTTAAAATAAGAACGTAGCGGCGATGACCCAAGTCAATTGAAGCGCCTGGTTACAGCATGCCTTTTGCTCATTTTGGTCCTGACTATCCTGCCTGCCATGGGGAGCGCAAGCGCACAGGGAACGTCAAAAGTCGAGATGAGAAGCCTCTACACCCTCGACCGATATGGCTTCGCGACCATCAACGAGTCCGTCACCGTCGTGAACAATGGGACGTCGGCCATCCAGGTCCCGAGCGTGACGATCGGTCTCGGGAACTTGTCTTCGAAGGTCGTGGCCACGACTCTGACATCAGGGTTTTCCATGCAGTCCTCATCGGGCACGGGAGGGCCGTTCACAGTCACCAGCAGCCAGTCGATACAGGCCGGCTCGAATGCGACGTTCATGCTGAGCGCCTGGGTCAAGAACGTGGTGACCACGTCAAAGAACGACAGCCTGATGGTGCTCACCCTGTCCTCTCCTTCCGTCAGCGTGGAGGTAGCGAGGATTGTGGACGTCGTCCAGATGCCCGTTTCGACCACCTTCAGTTCTTCTCCCCCAGGCATGACCGCGAGGTTGACTGGGAGCAACAACACGTACTACGCCACGTCGACCAACGTCAGCCCCAGCGCAGTCACGTCTGATTTGGCTATAGCGCCATCCCCTGTGGAAGACTTCAATCCGCTCCACGTGTTCGCGGCCCAGCGGACCATCTCGGTGTCTACTAGTGGCACTCCTCTGGTGACTGACGAGATTCAGTTTGAGAATCTAGGGACCATTCCACTCTCCCAGATCTACGTGAACCTCTTGGCGCCCTCTACCACCCCGGTGACCATAGTCACGGCGACTGCCACCGAGCCCGTGCTCCTGGCGCCGTTCACCATGTCGTTGTCAAACGGAGCCATCAATCTGGCGACGTTCGCAGTCGGGTACCCGAGCGACGGCGTTCAGACAGAGACGAACTTCACCCTTACCTACAGATATCCGCTCTCGGCGCGGTACTACACGGTATCCGGGAGCAGCATCACGGTGAACATCCCCGATACGCCACCGGCGAACGCCTTCGTCGACTCCTACAACATCACTCTTTCAGTCCCCCAGGGAGTCGGGATTGTGCAGGGGACAGCCACCAAGTTAACTTCCGTGTCGTCGTGGGAGGCGGGGACCACGACCCTTGCCTACAACCTGTCCGCTGGCAGGTACATAGAAGGTGGCATCCCGGTTGCAGCCGTCGTGTTCTTCCTGCTGTTAATCGGCCTCTTCGCGACCAGGACCACTACTGTCGAGGCTGAAGCAGAGGAAGAGGACACGGAAGAGTCGTCGTCCGGGCAGGCTTCGAGCATGATCAACGCCTTCGACGAAAAGACCAATCTCATCAACAGTTTCTGGCAGGAGATCGAGACGAAGGACCCCAACGAGTTTGAAAAAGCCTACTTCGACGAGCTCCGTGGACGGCTTGACACGTTCAGGAGCAAAGCTCTGGCTAGGCTCAACGAGGTCAAACAGAAGTCGACGAGCCAGAAGTTCTACGAGGTTGTCAACCAGATCCAGGTCACTGAAAGGGAGGTGGACAGGGCTGCGAAGGACAAGCTGAACCTGTACCAGCAGTATCACCTCAAGCAGATGAGACAGGATGTGTTCGAGAGGCTCCTCCCACAGTACACGAAGAGGCTCGAGAAGGCGCTCAACCAGCTCTCTGACGAGCTTCACACAGTCCAGAGAGAAGCGAAACTGCTGTAGCCGGCGCAGACCGGGGGCAGATTTATGAGGCAGAGAGGGTAATCGACGCCATACATGAAAGGGAATGAGACCGCAGAGAAGTTAGTGATAATCGGGTCCGGACCGGCGGGGCTGACCGCAGCCATCTACGGCTGCAGGGCGGACCTGAATCCCCTAGTCTTCATGGGGACGAAGTACGGTGGACAGCTCATGCTGACCAGCGAAGTCGAGAACTTCCCAGGCTTTCCTGACCCCGTGCTGGGCCCCGATCTCATCTCCAGAATGAAGGCCCAGGCGGAAAGGCTCGGCGCGAGGATGGTCCAGGACGACGTGGTGGCGGTCAATTTCAAGTCTTACCCGTTCGAGATCCAGACCGCGTCCGGCATCACGAAGGCACTGTCGGTCATAATCGCGACCGGGGCAAATCCAAGGCGGCTCGACCTGCAGTCTGAAATGCGGCTCATGGGCAAGGGAGTTTCCAACTGCGCAGTGTGTGACGCGTTCTTTTTCAGAGGCAAGAAGGTGGCAGTGGTAGGCGGCGGTGACACGGCAATGGAAGAGGCCACATTCCTCACGAAGTTCGCCTCCTCGGTCCAAGTCATCCACAGGAGGAACGAGCTGAGGGCGAGCGCGGCCCTCAAGAACGAGGCGATGGCCAACCAGAAGATCAGTTTCCTGTGGGACAGTTCGGTGACAGAAGTCCTCGGCGACGGCAAAGTGCGTGGAGTGAAGGTGAAGAACCTGAAGACGGGGAAGGAAGATGAGCTAGAGCTCGACGGTGTGTTCGTCGCCATAGGCTACGACCCTAACACCGAGATCTTCAGGGGGCAGGTAGACCTAGACCCGAAGGGATACGTAGCTGTCCGTAACGGGACTGAGAGCAGCGTCCCGGGCGTGTTCGTCGCCGGGGACGTTCACGACTTCAGGTACAGGCAGGCGATAACCGCGGCTGCGGACGGGTGCAAGGCGCTCATAGACGCAGAGAAGTTCGTAAAACAGAAGCTGGAAACGACGCCGGCTAACTGATCACCGGGACGAACCTGTCATCGGCATAAGACCTGCTCAGGGGACCTACGATCGGAGTGCTGTGGCCGCAGCGTGCGCACCTGTTCCTCTTATCCAGGCCATACTCCAGGATTTGATAGCCATACCTCTTGATCAAGGTCGTCCCGCAACCGGGGCAGTACGTGCTCTCGTCCGGGTGCCCCGGCACGTTGCCGATGTACACATAGTTGAGCCCGACGCCCCTACCCACCTTGACGTGCTTCTCCAGGGTCTCCACCGGCGTCCAAGGAAACTCGGTCATCTTGTAGTCAGGGTGGAACCTGAGGAAGTGGACAGGAGTGTCCGGACCTAGGTTGTCGTATACCCACCTGCACATCTTCGTCGCTGCGTCAAGTGATTCACCGACGTTGGGCACGATCAGGTCGGTGATCTCGACGTGGACTTTCCCACGGCGTTTGACCTCAAGGAGGGTCTGGTAGATGGGGTCTGCGTCGGGGATCCCGATGTAGCTCCTCACAAACTCCTTCTCGCCGCTCCCTTTGAAATCCACGGTCAGGCAGTCGAGGAAGTCGTCCATCATTGCCACCGCCTCTGGAGTGTCGTAGCCGTTGGAGACGAAGATATTGAAGAGCCCCTTCGACCTCGCTATCTTCCCCACGTCCCGCGCATACTCCATGAAAATGGACGGCTCGTTGTAGGTGTAGGCAAGCCCTTCGCACCCGTGGGCGAGCGCCTGCGCCACCATGTCCCCAGGAGGCGCATCTGTCCCTTCGACCTTTCTCCTCTGGCTGATGTCGAAGTTCTGGCAATAGCGGCAGAGCCAGTTGCACCCGCTGGTAGCGAGCGAGAAGATCTTCGAGCCCGGGCGGTAGTGGACCACCGGCTTCTTCTCTATCGGGTCGACGTGCCCGGCCATTACCTTTCCATACACGAGAAGATAGAGCGTACCGCCTACGACCCCTCTTACGCCGCAGAGGCCCGTTTGGCCTTCGCCGAGCTGGCAGAGCCTCGCGCACGCTGTGCACTGGACCTTGCCGTTCGGGAGCGTGCGATACAGCTCCGCTGCTTTGCCCGCAGGCTCGGTGAGCCTTGCAGCGTGAGACATCGTTTCCGAATGGGTCTGACCGGCCATTAAGGTTTGCAGGAGCGTTCGTGCGCGACGTGAGATAATGGTTATAACATATGTTATTTCGGAGCCCGAGAGGCCCACTTGGTCGACACCATCGAGCTCCTGGCTCTCGGCAGCATCGCCGGTTTCACAATCTTTCTGGGGCTCCCGGTGGCGCTGCTCGGGATAGGGGACAGGGCGAGGGGGTTTCTCAACGCCTTCGCCGTAGGGAT
>JAKAPN010000118.1 GCA_021822995.1 archaeon | reverse complement strand
TACTGTCCTTGGCAAGGGTCTCGAGGTTCGCGGGCTCCTGCACGAGGATGAACCTCCAGTGCTGAGAGTTCATGGAGGAGGCGGTGAGTCTGGCTGCTTCGAGCACCTTCCCTTTCACGCTTCCATCGACGCGCCTTTGAGCGAATTGCCTGATGTCGAGTTTCGTCCTGATCGCGTCGTAGGTTTGCAAGCTAGTCTCCCGTGCCGAGATCGGGCCTGTTCCCCAGGATTTCGTCGATGCGGCGCATCTTGCCGTCGTCCAAGGCAGACAAATACTGGAGCGACCCGATGTTTTCTTCGACCTGAGCGGGGACCGTGGCACCGGTTATGACCGTGCTGACGTTCTCGTTCTTTCTTACCCAGGCGAGGGCGAGCTGAGCCATTGTACAACCCAGTTCCTTTGATATGGGTTCGAGGGCTCTGACCTTGGCTACTTTCTGCGGAGTAATCACGCTTTCCTTTATCCACTCGTAGCCCTGCAGCGATGCCCTGCTCCCTGGCGGGATTCCTTCGTTGTACTTCCCGGTGAGCAACCCCGAAGCGAGTGGGCTCCATATTGTCGTTCCAAGCCCGATTTCCCTGTAGAGCGGGAGATACTCCTTCTCCACCCTGTCGCGATGAAGCATGTTGTACTGCGGCTGCTCCATCTGAGGCGGAGTCATTCCGAGCTCCCTGGCAATAGAGTAGGCGCGCATGATGTCGGCTGCGCTCCACTCGGACGTCCCCCAATACAAGATCAGCCCTTGATGCACAAGGTCATCCATGGCCCTGACAGTCTCCTCGATTGGGGTGCTCGGGTCTGGGCGGTGGCAGAAGAAGAGGTCCAAGTAGTCAAGTTGGAGTCGTTTCAAAGACCTCCTGCAGGCCTCATAGACGTGCTTCCGGGAAAGACCTTCGTCGTTGGGCCCATCACCCCCCCAGAAGACCTTGCTAGAGACCACGATGTCTGACCTCGTCCATCCGAGCTTCTTGATGACGTTTCCCATCACGGTCTCTGCGTTACCGCTGGCGTAGGCTTCGGCGTTGTCGAAGAAGTTCACGCCTAGCTCGAATGCCTTTGACATGCATTTGGCTGCTGCGTCTTCGCCTACCTGTCCCCCGTAAGTTACCCATGCACCAAGGGACAGTTCGCTGAGTTTGATTCCGGAGCGCCCAAGCCTGTTGTATTTCATGGATTATGGAGACGGCGTCATGCTGGCCGTGTATTAAACTGCCGTTCCACCCGGCAAAAACGGGGAAGGCGCGGGCGCCCCCACGCCAATTCTAAGAAGAGATGGTCACAAGCAGTCGCGCGGCGAACTCCGAAGGCCCGGCCTTGAAGTCCACGAGGAGAACGCCGTAGTTCGTACTGCCGAACTTGCCTAGGTTCAAGGCGTGGAAGAGGAATTGACTGCCTCCGGCCTGCCCCTGGCCGACGATCAAGCGACCCGAGGAGCCGAGCTCCGCCGAGCCGCCGGAGATGGCGTAGTTTGTTCCGTTGATGCTCAGAGTCCCTCCTGTGAGCGTGGTTACGTAGCCGCCTGACAGGGCGCCGGTGACCTGGAGCGTTATAGTGCCGGAGGCGGTTCCGTTGGTCCCTAGGCTGCCGATGACCCAGTATCCCCCGGCGACACTGTCCAGGGTCACCGTCTGGCCGACCGAGAGTTGTATCTTTTGCGAGGGAAGGCGCGTTGACCGCACTGATGTCGGTAGTTGGTTGGTGATTTGTGGCCCCCCAGCGGCGGCTGCGGCCATCACCGGATAGGCGAGGAGCAGTGCGACCGCGGTGAGGATTCCTATTGACGACGCGATTGCTGTTTTCTTCGTGTTCATGTCAGCGGCGGTAAACTAAACGTGCGGAGTATATAGTGGGGCGGAAAAGAGCGTCTAGACTTTCGGTCCAGACGCGACCTCCAAAAGGTTAAAGCGGAAAGACAGGCCGAACGGCTACAGATGCCAGGCGGGCCGTTCATCACTTTCGCACTCAACTTCTGCAGTGGTTTCGTCGCGCTGTTGACCAGCTACTACGCTTACAAGTCCAACAGGTTGGTA
Source organism: archaeon (assembly GCA_021822995.1). GTDB lineage: Archaea > Thermoproteota > Nitrososphaeria > Nitrososphaerales > Gagatemarchaeaceae > UBA183. The sequence continues at coordinate 2,570 of JAKAPN010000118.1, read as the reverse complement.
AGGAGCTCGATCCTTGGGGCCATCGGCGTCGGGTTCATGCTCCTTGGTGTGGGCCTGGTTGTCGACGCTGGCACCTCGCTGGTATCTGGGAAACTTCTTGTCGAGTTTCCTGCGGAGCGGATCCTTACCCTTCTGGCGTCGTTCACTTATCTCGCAATCCAGATGGTCGCATATCTGGTGGTCGCGATGGGGTACGCGAAGGCCGCGTATGGAAAGCAAGTGGCGACGGTACCCGTGGTCCTTGCAGGCGCGGCAGCGTTGGGCCTGTATCGCTTTTCGCTGCTCAGTTACTTCGTGGCGATGATCCTTCTGGCATTCATCGTCTTTCAGGGACTGCTGATCCGGTCGGGGGGAAAGAGCAGATACTCGGCGATGGTACTCCTCGGCTTTGGGCTGATTCTCGCGGCTCATGCGATCCTCCTCTTTTCAGTGCTGGCCCTGTGGCCCGGGCTTTTCGTCGTCGGGACCGGGGTCCAGTTCTTCGGGTTCCTCTCACTGATGGCGTTCGTTGTCAGGAGCGAAGTGGTTGGCTCAGGGTGAGAGGCAGAGGAGCGTCCTCAGAATCAACTTGGATATTCTTAACGCCGTTCGGGAGGAAGGAGATGCGAAACCCACGCACATCTTGTACAAGGCGAACCTTTCACACGAGAGGCTCGTGAAGTATCTTGATGATCTCTTGACCAAAGGCCTCATAGAAGTAAAACAAGACGGAGAGAACAGGACGTATAGGATTACACCCAAAGGGGTCGGCTTTCTGATAGAGATACGGAAGGCCGAGACGTTCATCCAAGGATTCGGACTAGCGATATAGACGTGTTTCGGGACGCCGTTTGCCTAGGACCTGTTCCTCATCAGCTCCCCGATCTCGCGGTCGAGCCTGACGACCTCGTTCTGGAACCGTTCCATCTCAGCTTGGTCCCTCTCGATGCTCTGCTTCTTGCCGGTGACCTGGTTCTTGAGGTCGGTTATTGCCCGGTTTGTCGTATCCATGTTTGACATAAGGAGCCTCATGCGGCTGTCCATTTCCGCTTTCTGGGCCTGGTAGTCGGAATACTGCTTTTCGGCGCTCCCCAGCTTCGCTTGAAGGTCATTCAGCTCTTTTTCCTGTTTTCTGACTTTCTCATAGAACTCGTTGGCTTTGGCTTCGTTGTTCCGCCTCCGCTCCTGAGCCCCGCTAAGCTGGTAGGTCACGCAATCAACCCACCGGTGGGTTTGATATTTATCTGTGATATTCGAACCAAAGCCCAGATAACTTGACCCCAACGAACAAGGTGTTGCTGGCGCTCCCATTGGTCGCCCTGTTCGTGCTCCTGCTCGCCTACTATCGTCTCTTCACCAGCCCAGTGGTGGTGGGGTTGATCATTATCCTCTATGTGGCCGTGAGCCTCAGGAATCGGCGCAAGTTCAAGAACAAACCCCAGAACTGACCGCAGGCAACGGTGAAGGGTGCCTGCCTTTCACTGCAGTCCAAGTCGGTCGTATGGCGCGATGAGGTCGAGCTCCTTTTCCCGCTCCCTAAAATCATGGCACACGGTGGCAAGCCTCTTCCTGAAGGAAGCCGAGTGGTTGAACTCCAGGAGGTGGGTCAGCTCGTGTAACACGACATATTCTCTCAGCCTCTCGGGAAGGGCAATCAGCTGCCAGCTGAAGGAAAGCCGTCCCGACTTTGTGCAGTATCCCCACTTGTCAATCTCCCTGACGTCGACCCTGGTCGGCTTGGCCCCGACCAAGGATGACAGCTCGGCGACCTTGTGGACCGCGTATACCGAGCTCTCACTGAGGTACCACCTTCGAACCAGTTCTTTGAGCCTACGCTGGTCGCGAGTACAAACTTCCACCATGCCCATCTCGGCGTCTACCGTCAGACTTTCGCCATCACCCGCTATGAACTTCACTTTGAGCATCCTCCCGCCGAGCATGACCGTCTCTCTGCCGAGGACGTTCCTCGTCATGGACACCCGGTCGTATTCTCTCCTGAGCCAGCCTGCTCGCTCTCTGATCGCATGTTCGACGTCCACGCGGGTCCCTCTGGGGAGTACCACCTCGAGCGTCAGGTCAGGGCGGACACGGAAGTAGGTATACCGCCGGCTGGTCCCCCTGATAACGTCGTATTCGATTTTCCTCGAGCCTAGCTCCACGTAAGGCAACCCGAACAGTGCGGCACGCTTTGGTAGTTAACCCTAGCCTGGCTGGGTTTACGTCTCGCCCAGTCCATTCCCGCACCTTCGAAGGTTCGGTGAATTGAGGGCCGGTCGGACTTGGTGCCTCGGTGCAGAATATCCCTCGTGGTAGACACGGCCGTAATCATCTCGAAGCGGGCCCCTCGCTCAGACCCTTGACATGCGCACCAGATACCCCGAGCCAAGCATCGCAGAGCTCGCCGGACCGAAGAGCCCAGAAGAGGCGAGCTTGCCCTTGAGGAGGTCTGCTTTCATCATTTTCATGTGCTCTCCCCTGAGCCTCCCAAAGAACCTGAACAGCATCCCCCTAGCAGACCGCGGTTTGATTTCAAGCACGATGAATACACCTCCCTTCTTTAGGACCCGGGCTATTTCCTTCAGGGCAGCGTC
>JAKAPN010000117.1 GCA_021822995.1 archaeon | reverse complement strand
ATGAATGAGTTCCGGTGGCGGGCCATGTTGCCAACAAGCAGACTCTTCCGGTATGCATCGTCAGTGATGTGCAAATTCTCGAACACTTTATCGGGCTGACTCGGATTCTTTCGCATCCATTCGAAGACTCCCCACTCCAAGATTTGCTGTTTGTGTGAATCCTTCGCTTGGCACGCTGAGCAGCGATAGGACATCACAGGCTTCTTATCGTAATTCTTGATCGTCTTGAACGGGTTGTTACCTTCGAGCGTTGTTTGCATCTCCATATCATAATCAGTCCTTCTTTCAAGCCAACACTCAATCGAAGCTGGTTTGATGATTCCAAGACTGACCTTTCTGTCATTCAACTCCTCGACGCAGTTTGCGCCAAACTCAGGATAGATGTCGTCGAGAATCGTTTGTCCGTTGTTAATGTCCACCTTCCCCTTCAGTTCGATTTTTTCCACAATCTTGTCCCATTCGCTCTTCGAGCCTTGAATCTTCCAGCTTTCGGCGCGTGTGTCTGAATGATTACGCTCAAGCGGAACCCTGACGATATTCCATCGACGCATGGGGGAAGAAGGAGGGACGGGGTAAGTCCTGATGAGCCCGTGAGACGGAGAGTAGCCAGCCGTGCAGACTGTGATTCGGTTGTCGCTGATTATGTCGGGGACTGCGTTTCCAAGTATGATCAAGTCGTCGACAACGAGCTTCTCATCGGACATGGTTGATTCGCCAGACGATTACGCCATCTGACCGTTTAACCCTCATCAGCCCGATATCTTTCTCCATCTGTCTGACCCACTTGTTGTTAGGAACCACTTGGTCGAGCTTAAGCTTCTCTCGAATCTGGGTCCAAGTCATTCCCTTATCGCTGTACTGAAGTGTCTGCTTGACCTTCTCTCTGAACTCCTCATATGACATCTTGGTCGCGATTACCCGTTTCTGTTTCCTGGCTCCCTCGGGCGCAGACGTGATTGTCAAGGAGCCATCGTGAACCGCGTCCTGAAGTTCCATTCCCTCCTGCCACCCCAACGCCTCGATAGAGGTCTCTGGCACGGTGATTTGATACTTGTATTGCCACCTGTCGCGGTCGAGTCTGTATGCCTTGACCTTCTGAAGCTTCATCGGCTTACTCAGCATGATACCATGTATTATACCTTCAGTTATCCCATATGGTATCACAATCTTAATATAGCGTATGATACCATACGCCTACCATGGGTAAGTGACATGATACCACAAGACGACCACCAGACAAGGGGCGCAGAAATCGCCAAGATTGAATGTCAAGTCTGAAGGCTCACCGAAAATTCCTACAAAGTCCATTCCGAACACGGCGACTGGGACTACTCGGTTCAATCGACCGAGCTTGGGTGGATGTACAACTGCCCCGACCAGCGAAAGGAACCCCGAGTCCGGGACGTACAGTTTGAGGTTCACCCTCCTCTCCTTCGGCTTCTTTGAATAGGGGTAGGCACGGAAGATAAGGAAGACGCTCTCGGCGCCGTCGAGATAGTTGATGGCCGTCTGCCTTCCCACCGTGATCCCCTCCGACTCGAGCCAGCGGGAGATGGAACGGACCGAGACCCGCCTGCAGGCGGAGCCGAGGGCGGCGCCCATGAACGCCCTCACGGAAGACGCCCTTCTCACCCCCAGCCTCTCCACTATGTCGCACTGCATCACGCTTTCGTAGAGCTCCTGGAGGACCTTCAGCTTCAGGCGGGCCCCTTCGCTCAGCACGACCGCGGGGTACCCGCTGTATTCCAGGTATTCGTCGGCGAGCGCCTCCATTTCGCCGACCTTCTCCGCCGGCATATAACGGGAGTATGTCTTCCCCCTCGCCCTCAGGAACTCCGCGGACGAAAACGGGAGCACCGGCGTGTTGAGCGCCCTCCCCCTCATCACCGAGGGCCAGCCTGTCCGTCGAGAGTTCGGACGTGGACCCGGTCACCACGAGCTTGTATCTGCCCGAGTCGGAGAGGGTCCTCAGCCACCTTGCCCAGTTGAGAAAGTTCTGGACCTCGTCGATGAACAGGTAGATGTCGTGCCGCCTGTCAGGTGCGTAGACCCTGAAGGCCGTCTCCTCGATTTCGCCGAGTCGGCCGGCCGTGATTCCCCCGAAGTTTATGTCTTCCCCGTTGATGAAGATCTTGTTGCTGGCCGGGACGGCCAAGCCTTCCATGACCTGCAGCATGAAGGTGGTCTTCCCTGCCCTCCTCGACCCTATGATGGCGGCAACGAACCGCCCGTCGACGAGCCCGATGTCCCTCTTCACCGTCCCGGCGGGAGGCGAGGCCCCCCTGTACCTGACGAGGGCCGATTCCAGGTTCATCGGTGCAGGAGCCGACGGTTTGAAATATAATCTTTGTCCATTATAGATGGACTAGAATGGCTATCTAGTCCATCAGGGTTTCGGAGATGACCGACGACGTGCGGCACGCCCGTAGGGGCCGCGACGACCCGTCCGGGCCGAGCGTACCTGAAAAATACCATCCGGAGAGTCCGCATCGGCGAGTTTCGCTTCGTAGAAGCTCCTCTGCCTCGAGTTCACTGCCCTGGACTTGCTCTCCTCTGTATCCAAAGGCTCCACGCCGAGCAGGTCCAGGGACCTGGAAAGGTAGACGAACCCCTTGAAGGCGGGCTTCTATGTCCTTCTCGCTGAACCGGGATGTCGTCGTAAAGTCCGGGGGGAAGCTTCTTCATCATCCACATCGCCCCTGTGTTTCGGTGACACTCCCTCCCCAGCTTCCCTGATCGAGATAGCAGTGGACGAACAAACTTGGGCATGCCGTAGGGCGGCCCGCCCATCTCGCAGGGCCTCTTGAACCCGGACTTCGTCGAGGATGTCGGGGAAGAGGACCGCCTGCTCCCTCGAAGCCAATCACGTGCTCGGTCATCGCGCCCTCGTCCTCCCAGAGCGACCCGCCTCGGACGCGCCCTCTCCTTCGTGATGACGAGGCGCGTCTTCCTGCCGAGGAACTCCCCCCCGCGGAAGCGAAGAGCACGCCCGGCGCGGGTCGAAAAAATATCGGGCGGTGCCACACACGCGGGCTCTAAACAGATATTACTGTGGTAATAGGACGCTCATAATCGGAGATGTCGTTTGGTCTCGACCATGCGTCATGATTCAAAGAGGTGCACGGCGGTTTGAGGCTCTGTAGGTTCAAGCAGGGCGGCGGCGTTTCGCTGGGCGTGGTGAAGGACGGAACCATCTACGACCTCACGGGAGCCAAACCTGACATCTTTGCCGACCTCCACAGCGCCTACTCCTACGCCCGTTCTACCGGCGAGGGGCTTGTTGCCCTCGTCGGCAAGTGGATGGCGAAGGCCGGGACGGTTCCGTACAGAGATGAGATACTGAGAATCCCTGTGGTACCAAGGGAGGTGTGGGCGGCGGGGGTGACGTACATGCGCAGCAGGGAGGCGCGCGAGACGGAAACAAGCATGAAGGGGCTATACGACCATGTCTACGCAGCCCCCCGGCCCGAGCTGTTCGTAAAAGACGGCGGGCTCCGGTGCAGGGGACCGGGCGACGAAGTGTGCGTGAGGAGCGACAGCAAGTGGTCCGTACCGGAGCCGGAGCTCTGCGTGGTGTTGGATGCGAACTGCGACGTGATAGGTTACACGGCCGGGGACGACGTCTCTTCGCGGGATATCGAAGGCGAAAACCCCCTGTACCTCCCCCAAGCGAAGGTCTACCTAGGTTCCTCGTCGATCGGCCCCGTGATTACGACCCCGGACGAAATACCCGATCCCCATTCGCTCAACATATCCATGAAGATAACAAGGGGGGGAAAGGCGGCCTTCAGCGGGTCGGTGAACACCTCGCAGATGAAGAGACGGGTCGAAGAACTCCTCCGCTTCCTCAAGAGGGACAACGTCCTCGGTACATTCACCGTGTTGATGACGGGCACCTCCATCGTGCCGCCTGACGACTTCACCCTAAAGGGTGGGGATGTGGTGGAGATAGAAATCGAAAAGATAGGCGTGCTCAGGAACACCGTCAGGCAGCTCGGTCAGTAGCCGACGTAGACAGCCTTGATTCTCGTGTAGAAATCGATCGCTTCTTCGCCCTGCTCCTTGAAGGTGTCGGACGAAGACTTCTTCATGCCGCCGAACGGTATCTGCAGCTCGACGCCCGTGGTGGTCCTGTTCACCTTCACCACCCCCGCTTCCACCCTGTTCGCGAACTCGATCGCGCTGGACAGGCTGGACGTGCAGATGCACGCGGTCAGCCCGTATTCCGTCCTGTTCGCGAGCGCCACCGCCTCGTCAACGCCCTTCGCTTCAAAGACTGCCAGGACAGGGCCGAATATCTCCTCCTTGGCTATCTTCATGTCCGGGAAGACTCCGTCGAAGACCGTCGGTTCCACGAAGTGACCATGCCCGAGCCCTTCGGGCCTGCTCCCTCCGGTCAGCAGCCTGGCCCCTTCACTCCTGCCCGTCTCTATGTATCTCAGGTCCTTGTCCAGCTCGGCCTCCGAGACGGCAGGGCCCATCTCGACCCCGTCCTCCAGCCCGTTCCCTACCCTGAAGACCTTGGCCCGGGCCACCAGCATTTCGGTAAATTGCGGCTTCACCGATTCGTGCACTATCACCCTGCTTGTGGCTTTACTCGCCTGTCCGGGCA
>JAKAPN010000116.1 GCA_021822995.1 archaeon | reverse complement strand
CGTCAGGGCTCGCCATCCTGCAGGTCTGCTGCCATATGGTGTTGGTAGATCCCAGCTTATAATGTCGGACGCACAACTTGAGTGCACAAGTTGTGAGTTTCATGCGGGAGCGCTGTCAACCCCGGCGAGGTTGCATGGCTCTTTATCTGGCATCAAGCCGCTTGTAGGCTGATGTTGGGCTGCCTGCAAAGCAACCTCCTTTACGAACTCCTGGCTTCCTGGCTGTTGATTACCGGCGTGATAGGCTTCGTAGCCATGGGCATCGACAAAGCCCGAGCACGAGGCGGCGGGTGGCGGATACCAGAGGCGACACTGCTATCCATCTCACTGGTGGGGGGTGTTCTGGGCGCCGCTTTGGGAGCAGTGGTGTTCCATCACAAGACATCGAAGCTAGGCTTCCTGGTTCTGTTCATCCCGGTCGTCGCAGTCTGGCTGTTGGCGCTGCAATGGGTCGGGTTCCTTGGTTGTCTCAGCGCTTACCTTCCCCAATGACATTCGGAGCGAACAAGTTGCGAGTGTCCCGGCGGGGGCGCAATGAACCCTATCTTATCCCCATGTCAATCGTGATGTTCAGGAGGGTAATCTCTCCTGCCGTTACCGAAACGGTCCTAGGGAGGGCAGAGGAGCAGCCCATCCAGCTGCAGGAGTCCATGCTCACCGTGTACTTCCCTGCGGCCAGAGCAATGCTGTAGCTCCCATCGGCCTGAAGCGGTGCCACCCGAGAGAGCGGGCTGCACAGCCCAGAGCAGTCCGGCGTGAAGATGAGGCTGTATCCCGACATATTCACGTTGCAAGACATTCCCGCACCGCACACCGGCTGAGCAGGGCCCACCGACACCACCCCTTCGACGGTCCCCCCCGAGCCTGGCGAACCGCCGCGCGCGGGAAGGAATACGAAAACAGAACCAACCGCCAAGCCGATGCAGAGGGCCACCAGCACCGCCACGATCTGCGACATCCCTGCCGACTTCATAGGCCATGTTCTGGCGAAGGGTACTTGGTGCTAATCAGCGAAACACCCTGTTCACAGATTCAGAACGGCGCCCTTCCACTCGAGGGCCGACTTTCAGCGTACTTCAGGGCGAGACTCCACAGCGAAAGCCCGACGCCATGATAAACGTCTGTGGTGCGTCATCTCGGCGGAGGCGCAATGAACCCTATGCACGGCTAACAACCCTTCAGATTCACCCTGTAGAAGTGTTTCTCCGCCCTACTCTGAGCATACTTGATTTCTAGCTCGTCCCCTTGGACCTGCACGTATTCGATTAACGGCCGCCCCTTGAACCTGGCTGCAGCCGACTTCCCGTCATACTCGAACTTGATTTCGGGTTTCCCATTCCCCAACTTTCCCCTAAGGTTGACCATAGAGCCGAACGTGTTCAGCAGGCATTCTGAAAGGACAATCCGCCTCCCATCCACGTCCATCCAGATCGCTTCGCCGTCGACCCCAAGTTTCACGTTTGCGAGGTTCAGGGGCTTCGATTCCTCGAAGTCTTTTACGAAGTCCAAGTAGTCGTACCGCTCGGCGCTGACAACCGTGAATTGGACTCCATGGTCCAGCCTTCCCAGGTAGGCCTCTGCCCGTCGGTCACTTGGATAGTAATTGGCGAAGACGTCTTCCACACGTCCGCTTCCTTGGGACGACCATACGACCTGCAGCCTGACCAGCTCGTGCCCTTCGCTGGGATTGAACCCTCGCATCTCAAGCGTCGACTTCGGGACCCTCATCACAACTCCCCTGCTGTTCCTAATCGGCGGCAATCAAATATTGACGTGTCGAGGGCTTATAGCGACCAACCTCTGTTGAAGCCTGAGGCACAGTGAATCCTACGACTTCTCTATCACTACCCACCAGTCGTCTATCCTGGCGACCAGCACCTCCAGGGGCTAGAACGAGAAGGAGCTGTCCCGGACGAACTCCATCGAGAGGTTGATGTTATGCCTCCCCTTCGACGTATTGTTTCAAGCTTTATAGAACAATCTTACTGCATAGAATTCCGTGGGCTTCGAGTTCGCCTCGCTGTCCTATGATGTTATCGTAGGCCGAATCATGAAGACGCACACGGACCCAGACTGTTTCAAAGCGATGGCCAATCAGTATTTTGACGCTGCGAACGCTCGCCTTCGGCTCAAGGAGTTCGAACGCCTGAAGGGGAGCGAGAAGCCGGAACAGTTGAAAAGGTTGGCACAGGAGTGTGCAGACAAACTGCCTAGATTCAAGAGGTTCAAGTGGGAGGAGGTTGTACTTGACACCATTTCATCACTCAAAATGCCCAGAAAAACCTTCAATGCGATATTTGGACATGACGACGACGAAGAGGCACTTTACCCTACGATATTGAAGCATCTGAAAAGCGAATTCGGTTCGTACGATGTGTACAATACCTCCCGTTTGAGAAGCAAATTCGTTAGGTTTGCTGACTTTACCGCCGTGAAGAGCGGAATTCTTGGAAAGAAAGTTTTCTCTTTCGACGCCAAGACAAAACCCGCAGCTTTTGATCACTTCTTTAATCAGGTCGACGATTTCCAGCGATTTTCCGACCAGGTCTTCCTCATAACAACACCAGGGCTCGTGTTGGAGGCCGGAAAGAAGTATGACAACACGGCAGGGGCCGAGTCGCAGGTAATCGAGAAGCTGAAGCGTAGCAACACAGGCTTATTCGTCCTAGACAAGACTTCGGGCCAATTTGCCCTCGAATTGGAAGCACAAGACACTGGCTCGGACAAACACTCCAAAGCCAAGGCCATTGAAGAACTGAAGCTACTCTAGAGACGACATCACTTTCGGTTGAACCCCAGATTTTTGGGTCGGTTTGAGCACAAATAACCTCACAGAAACCATAGATAGGCTCTCCACATATCGCTTCAAGGCTCCCACACTTCCGGACTATCGGAGCTACCGCTATCCTGGCGCCGAACGCAACGTAGCCAAGCATCTCCGAACAGTTTCAAACATAAGCAATCACGAAGGTAGGAAGGCAAGGGTTGGACGTTAAAGCGCAACCGCTCCTCTCTTGGCAGCATACAGCCGCCTAACCTCCACCTTGCCGGCTGGCGCTTCGGCCCCCTGTGCAGCCAATGCAAGTACCTTGAGCTCAGAGACGGCAGCTACCGGTGCAACAGGTACGTCCCCAACGTCCCCATCTGCGACGACTATGAGTGGGACGGGAAGATCAGGGTAACCTAGGCCTAGCGGCCCGCCCTAGACGATTTCTTCACTTTGTCCCCGGCTGATTCTGGCCCAGCCAAAGGACAACAATATAATCATAGATACATTGCTGGCCCATACCACGCCGGCAAGTTCTCCAGTGGACAGCGTTGGAGCGATGAGGGCTGGGATTGTAGCGAAGACCATCCCCATTGCAAGCAAGGCAATACCTATGGCCGCTCCCCAAAGGTCCATTCTCCATAGCCACCAACTGCACACCAAGCCGAAGATGCCCATGACGAGCAGGATACCTCCGAACAAGATCACACCAATTGAAGCGAATTCCCCAGCTGGGTAAAATGGACTGTAGAGGTTCGCGATGCCTCCTATGAAGAACCCGCCGATGATGAAAATGAAGGAGAGGCCGATTCCGACCACACCATAGATGGCGAAGAGGATTGAGCCTGCCGTGACTCTCAAAGGTCTTACAACCAGTGCGGTACTACCGGCTCCTTCGGCCGCAGGGCCGAACACTTTGTCCGCGTCGGACTTGCAGTATAGCCTCCCACCAATCCTAACGGCGCAGGAATTGCAGATGCCCTGCCCGCATTCCGAGCAGACGCCCACCGCGTCCATGTCCTGATGGACATAACACTTCAAGTGAATTCCTACATAATACGGGATGCTTCACCGGTTATAGGCATTATAGACCACGAATCCACAAGCAAAGCTCAGTTAAACGACTGCAGTGCGCCTTGGGGCTAGAGGAGAAATAACGCCACTCCCAACACAACGAAGAGCCTGTTCAGTACCCTATCCCCAGACCTGAAGCGCGCCAGCGCCACCCTCCCCATCACAAGGTACACCCCTCTCTCGGTCACCGAGTCCAGGAGCAGGTGCGCCAGGGCCACCACGACCCCCAAGGCGATGAACGCCATCTCCACGCCCCCGCCTACCGCCCCGAGGCCCGACCCAGCCGCCCACAGGACGTACCCAAGCGCCCCGCCCCAGACGGGAGCGGTCACCACTGAGTGGGTCAGGGGAGACCTCGCCACGAAGCCCCCGTGCATGGTGTGGCCGAAGGAGTCGATGGCGAAGTTCACCAGGACGGAGGAGGCCCCTGCGAGCGGGAGCCTGACGTCAGGCGGGAGATATGGGAAGAGAGCAGCTGCCACCCCGGCTCCGAATACGATGTGGGTGAGCATCTTCATCGATCGAAATCCCTCTCAGTTCTGCTCCTTCACTTCCCAGAGTCAGACTTGACAGACCTTGGGCCTTATCACCCTGGGAACCGTGTTTGGCCATGGAGGGCTCCGACGTCGAGGGGAGCGAATATGACTTGGGGACCACTTCGGCCAGGCTCACGAGAGTGGGCACACTGGTCCACGTCATGTTCAGCAACAAGCAGGACGCACACTTCTTCTACGCTGAGTTGGCTACAAGGTTTAAGAGAATCCAAGACGAAATAAACAGAGGTAAGGAA
>JAKAPN010000115.1 GCA_021822995.1 archaeon | reverse complement strand
ATTGCAGTACAAGTGGACAGTCCTCACGGTAACCACCGTGGGGGTGCTGATGTCAGGGATCGACTCCAGGATCGTGGTGATCGGGATCCCGCAGGTGGCGGCGGCTCTTGGCGCTGACGCGGAGCAGGCCATCTGGTTCACGCAGGCCTACATCTTCGGGAGCACCGTGTCGCTCCTCGTAGTGGGGAGGGTGAGCGACATGACCGGGCGGGTGAAGATCTACACGGTCGGATTCTTGATCTTCACGGTCGGCTCCCTGCTGACCAGCCTTTCCACTTCGCCTGACTACGTCATACTCTTCAGGGTCCTGCAGGGAGTCGGGTCGGCTGCGCTCTTCGCCAACAGCGCTGCGATAATCACCGACTCGGCCCCGCGGGACCAACTGGGTATGTTCCTCGGCATCAACCAGGTCGCGTTCAGGGCGGGCGCAATGCTCGGACTGACTCTCAGCGGGCTCATACTCGCGGTCACCGACTGGAGGGCGCTCTTCTACGTCAACGTCCCCATAGGGATCTTCGGGACCTACTGGGCCCGCCGGAGGCTGAAGGAGGTCTCCCGTCCTGACCGCGGTGCGCCCATGGACTGGCAAGGGTTCTTCACCTTCAGCGCCTCGATAGTCATCTTCCTCCTCGCCCTCACCTTCGCTGCCTACGGGACCTATCCGGTGTCGTGGATGCTGGGCTTGATAGGTATCTCTGTCGTCCTTCTTGCCCTCTTCGTGCGGAGGGAGAGCAGGTTCTCGCACCCCCTGCTCGACCTGAAGCTGCTCAGGATCAAGGAGTTCACGGGCGGGGTCGTCGCGCAGATGCTGAACGCGCTCGCCTGGGGGGCGGTCATCCTCCTCCTCAGCCTCTATCTCCAGCTTGTCGAAGGGTTCTCTCCGCTGCAGGCAGGGCTGGCGATCATCCCCTTCGACTTGGCGTTCCTCGCCGTAGGGCCCCTCAGCGGACGCCTGTCGGACAAGTACGGACACATGCCCTTCACCACAGGGGGCCTTGCGGTCATGAGCGCTTCGCTGCTCATGCTGTCGACCACCTCGGTCTCGACCTCCTACGCTACCCTGGCCGCATACCTCGTGGTGTTCGGCGTCGGGGTAGGTTTGTTCAGCTCTCCCAACATGAGCTCGATAATGGGGTCGGTGCCTCCGGAAGAGAGGGGTGTCGCGTCAGGGGTGAGGGCGACCTTCTTCAACGTCGGCTACGTCCTGAGCTTCAACGTCGCGATACTGGTCATGACGCTCGCCCTCCCGTACTCGGTGATCACAGCGGTGATATCCGCACCAAACCCTGCCGCCATCGTTGGGGCGGACAAGGCGCTTTTCTTGAAGGGGCTTGATTACGCGTTTCTGGTGTCCGCGGTCATAAACGCCGCAGCGATTTTCCCCTCTGTGTTGAGAGGAAAGCGAGCCGCCGTCTATCGCAAGGACGATCTCCCGATAGCGCTCGGGTCGGAATAAGGTCTTCCTGAACTATACGGCGCTTGCCTGAGGAGCCGGGCCGGCGGCCATGCGGCTCGCAGCCATCGCCATCCCGGACCCCATAATCGACATCGCGAAGATGGCGAACGAGTTAAGCAGATGGACCCACGCTATGCCGTTGCTGAGGGTCGCGTTGCTTGAAGTGCTCAGAGCAGCCGCCCCTATCAGCGCCTCGAGGAGTATGTCGACGCCGATGCCGATGGTTATCCCCATCAGCCTCTTGGGCTTGCTCGGCATCCTCGCCACTGCGACGAGGGCCACGATCGCCAGAACACCCAGCACCACTCCCCATGCCATGTGGGTAAACGGGTCAAGGAATCCGAAGGTTACGAGCCCTCCAAGCGCGATCTGGATCCCCAGCGCGATGCCGGTGATCCTGAAGATGAGGTTCACGTTCAAAGCGGTCAGGGCCGACTTCGCCGCTTCGGTCATTTGAACGCTTCGCCCGCAAGTCCATGTTGGCCAATGCGGCGGAACCTATGTTCAAATAGCGGCCGACAGCCCGGAGCCTCAGACGGTCGCAATGCCGCTCGAAAGCCTCGGCCGCACGCGGGAGAAGCTCGACACTTCGCAGGGGAAGGCGACGGTCTGCAACATCCTGAAGCTAGAAGAACTCGGCTACCAGATCGACCGGCTCCCATATTCGATCAGGATCCTCCTTGAGAACGCGGTGAGATACTCCGAGAAGATGCCAAGCGCCCTCGAAGCAGCGCACGCGCTGGCCCAGTGGCCCAGGACTGTGGACTCGGAAACGCCTTTCATGCCGCACAGGGTGCTCCTTCAGGACTACACCGGGGTTCCGCTGATCGTCGACCTGGCTTCAATGCGGGAAGCTGCGAGGGCGGCCGGGTTGAACGCGGGCGCGATCAACTCGCGTGTCCCCGTCGACCTGATAATCGACCACTCGATCCAGGTGGACGCGTGGGGGAACGACCTGGCCTTCTCAGTCAACCTCGAGAAGGAGTACGAGCGGAACACCGAGCGTTATTCTCTGTTGAAGTGGGCACAGTCCTCGTTCAAGGGGATGCGCGTCTTCCCGCCGGGAAAGGGCATCTGCCACCAGTTCAATCTGGAGTACCTTTCGCAGGTCGTCGCGCTATCCGAGAAGGACGGCGCGCTCGAAGCTTACCCTGACACGCTTGTCGGGACCGACTCGCATACGACCATGGTGAACGGTCTCGGCTGCCTCGGGTGGGGCGTCGGGGGCATAGAGGCCGAGGCCGTGATGCTGGGTGAGCCTTACCATATGCCGATACCCCGGGTGCTCGGGGTAAAGTTCACGGGAGCCCTGAGGGAAGGGGTAACCCCCACGGACCTGGTCCTCACGGTCACGGAGAAGCTCAGGGAGAAGAACGTGGTCGGCGCCTTCGTCGAGTACTTCGGGGAAGGCTACAGGGAGCTATCAGTCCCGGACAGGGCGACGATCGGCAACATGTCGCCGGAGTACGGAGCGACAGCTGGCTACTCCCCGGTGGACGACACCACTCTGGCGTATCTTGCGGGCACTGCCAGGCCCAAAGCGCACCTGGTCCTCGTGTCGAGGTACGCACGTCAGTTCGGATTCTTCGTCACCGACGTCGAACCGCTGTATTCGGAGGTAGTCCAGATCGACCTCGACAAGATCGAACCGTCGATCGCGGGCCCGAGGAACCCCGAAGAGAGGCGCGTCCTCGCTTCGGTTCCGAGTTTTGCCCGCACGCTCCTTGACCAGCGCAGGGCTCAGCCGGCCTCCGCTCCCTCGGGAGGGTCCGCCCGGACCCAGCAGATGCTCGAAGAGGACGGCCCCATCCACTCCGGGCTTTCAGACGGTGCCGTCATCATCGCGGCGATCACCAGCTGCACCAACACGTCGAACCCCACCGTGATGGTGGGCGCGGGCCTCATCGCGAAGAAGGCGATCGAAGCCGGTCTCACCGTGAAGCCCTGGGTGAAGCCGAGCCTGGCCCCTGGCTCCACCGTGGTCACGGACTACCTCCAGAAGTCGGACCTGCTCCGCTACCTGGACAAGCTAGGGTTCGCCCTCGTGGGATATGGATGCACGACGTGCATCGCCGAAGGGACCCCGGTTTTGATGGCGGATGGAACTACTCGAAGAATCGAATTCCTTCCTTCAGGGGGCGGAGCCAAGGTCTTCGCTCCGACCGAAAAGGGAATGCTCGGCCTCAGCCTGCAGTCGAGGTTGATCGACAACGGCGTGCGCGATTGTGTCGACCTCGTGCTTCAGGACGGACGAACCTTGACGTGCACGCCTGACCACAAGCTACTGTCCGCGGATGGTCGCTGGATCCGTGCCGACCAGCTTGCGGTCGGAAGGGACAGGGTGGTGATAGGCCTGGAGGGGCCGCGGGACGCTCCCGGCGAGGACGAATCTGATTACGTCCTGCGTGCTGGCGACCTCACCCTCAAGATGGATACACAGGTCGACCGGGACAGGACCCTGGCCTTCGTTCGGATCCTCGGGCACGTCCTCAACGACGGGTCGATCAGCGTCCGAGGTCAAGGTCGGATGAACATAGGCCAGGCTGTCGACCGCGAAGTCGCTCTCTCTGACATCGAACTCCTTACCGGCCTGCGTCCGGCCGCCAGCCGCTATGACGAAAGGAAGTGGTCGATCGCCCTCCCGCGGGCGTTGACGAAAGCTTTCACTGCCCTTCCGGGGGTCCAGAAGGGAAGGCGCATCTCACAATCCCCGACAATCCCCGAGTTCGTGCTTGACCCGAGTTGCCCCGTGTCTGTAGTGAGAGAGTTCCTTGGAGGAATGTTTGGAGCTGATGGACACGCGCCAAAGCTGCATCAATGGGGAGACCGCGAAGACGAGTCCACCCTGGAGCCGCCTGCCTTCTCCCAAAGCACGATCCCTGCCCACCTCCAGCAAACGAGGGAAATGTTCTCTCAGTTGATCCGGTTGCTTTCCCGCTGTGGCGTCAAGACCCAAGGCTCACAAGTCTACGACTATCCGACTCGACGAAGCAAGTCCACCTACCCGTCCGCCAAGGACGGAATCCCGCGAATCGAGGTCAGGCTGACCATTCCTGACGGGCTTTCCTTCACTGAAAGGGTGGGATATCGCTATTGCGTCGAAAAGCAGATGCGCGCCACCGCCGCCTCCGTATACTGGAGGTTGGTAGAAGGAATCGGAAAGCAACGGCTTTGGATGGCCGCTCAGATCGCTCAACTGCATCGTGAACGACCGGCACTGTCCTTCGCCCAAGCTCGCGCGCAG
>JAKAPN010000114.1 GCA_021822995.1 archaeon | reverse complement strand
CCGATGACGGGGTCAGAGATTAGAACCTGCAAGGGCGGGCTGAAGTTGGTCTTGTCGCTTAGGCCGAGCGCTATCTGAACGGTGCCTGCGAAGATTTGAGACTTGGCAGCAAACACCGCGTCCCCTTGACCGTCGGTTGTCATGAGGCCGTAGGACCGAGCGAAGACGCCGCCCGTCGAGTTGAAGAACGAGACTTTTGCGATGTATTGGGTGTTGGGCATGGCGCCAATGAGCGTCACAATGTAGTTCATCTGCGTGGATGCTGGGTTTATGGTTCCGGACCACGTGCCGCTGCCAAACAGGTAACCTTGAGGGGTGAGCGCCGTGTTGTAGGGCTGCAGAGAAACGGAGAACTCTTGGGCGACCGGAGAATTCTTGCCCGATGCGACCGCAGCCGGTGCTAAGGCGAACAGCACAACCAGCAGAAGCGCGCCCCCAAACAGAGTGCTCTTCTTTGGCGCTCGTCTCAGCATGGATTTGCTGCCACTACCACCACCACTATTTAAGAGCGGTGCGGGTAGCGAAGGTGTCTCTCGTGCCTCTCCTTCTTGATGAGGTCCGACACGCTATCCACGCTTGGCCCATCCGCGAAGAACGACGACACGATTGCGTTGACGATCTCGCTCCTGTTCACGGCCAGCTCCGTTGAGCTCTCGACGGCGCCATCTAGCTCACGAATCACGTTGTGGTCGAAGGACACCCCTGTACGAACCTTCCTCGATGATGCGCTGCTGGCCGTCATTGTTCCCGTTCCTCAGTCATATCTTTCCTGACCAACGATCTGGGCGCCATGCATCTACGGAATGGGCCCGGTGAGATTCTTCCGGGCGAGCTCTTGGCCCTGTCCGGCATTCTGCGCACTCATAGTGTCCACCGCCCCCTTGAAAACTATCACGCTTGCGCTGCCGACCTGCAGCAATAGCTCGTTCCTCCCATTCGCTTTCAGGAGGCCCTCGAGAACTCGCCCGCTCCGCAGCCTCACGACGACATGCTTGTCCTTCCAGAGAGAAATGAGCTCCATCTCTTCACTTTTCCTACCTCCCGCCACGTCTCCCTCTTCCTGAACAATCCTGGGCATCAAGTCCCCCGCTGCCATTCTGCGGCCGACTGACTCGTGCTCTGGCTCGGCACTCCTTCGTTGAAACGCTCCGTCCCCGCTACCAGACTCACCAACCCGTTCAATCTGTACATTGTTTCTCCTTCTCTTGCCGAGACAACGCAGTCACACTGCCACTACTACTACGACTACTACTATTTATTGCCGATGGTTATTCCATGATCATCAGCGGTCAGGATTTTCTTCCCTCCTTCACGTGACGATTGAGATGGAAATCACCAATGCAGGGCGTCTCCCATCGCTTATCCCCTTCAGATTGGAGGCTTTCCAGTCATCTTGACCTCCAGCGTAGCAGAAATCGCGGCGGATGGAGGGAGTGCCCCAACAAGTAGGGTTGTATTCTCCAGGTGGTAGAATCCCACCCACACGAATCGATAGCCTGCCTCACAAGGCCGAACGAGTGTTTCGAGCAAGACTTCGCTTATGTCGAAACGTAGAATTGCAGAACAGACTTCCAAAGGAGAAAGTAAGCTTTGTCAGCTACCTGCTTCACCTGCCAGTGATTCTGCATTCACCGGTTCATCTCGATCAACCCGCTTACCGTCACGACTTTGACCGTGTCCGAGCGCAGCCTTCTGTACATCTCGCTCTCCGCAATGTCCGAGTTTGGCACAGCGATGACGACGGGCTTTCTCGTTCTGGCTATCCGCTCTTCCAAGTCGTCTGTCCTCTTCTTCAACCCTGTTTCAATCTCGTAAAGTGCATCTCCTGTCTCGATATCTGCCAGAGGTTCTGAAGGGTTGGCTACATGGACCACTTGAACTCCCCTATCTCTCAGAAGTCTCGCTACAAAGGAGACGAGGTACTGGTGCAGGGTGCTCTCAGCCTGCCCTTCTTCCGGCGATGCATAATGCAACACAACGGATGTTCCGTCCTCCCTCTCGAACCTCATTCGCCTCACCTCGCCTGCTTGGGCTAGCCGCCTGCAGCAGTCGTTGACCATGAGCTTCGCGTCGTCCTCTTTCACGCCGAGCCTCTCCGAGACCTCCCTCGCCATCTCGCTCGCGTAGAACACCCTGCTCTTCAGGGCCTCTCTGATCATGCCGATAATGGCACCCAGCTTCACCTCCCGCACGGATGACAGTTTCTGGGTGATGTAGTGCCTTGGGGCGTCCGCTTCTACCACCCAATGAATCTCCTTCCCCTCAATCCTAGCAACCTTCGGGTGATAGGAGAAGTACCAGACCCCGTTCCCCGCCACCGCCTTCGCGTCGACAAAGTAATGGTCGGGGAGAGCGGAGACGGTGTAGCTGACCATCGGGTCTATCGCCTTCAGCGCGGCGAGGTCCCTCTCGGAGGTGGTCCTGAAGACGAACTGCGTCTCGAACTGGTTCCTTATCCCGTCCTCGAGGTCTGAGTAGTTCTGGGTCGACACCCAGAGCGCCCCTGACAGCCTGATCTCCTTCGAGATCTCGTGGATGATGGAGTGGTAGCGCCCGAACGTCCCGTTCGTCAGCCTGTGGGCCTCGTCCACGGAGACCACGAGCTTCTTCTCCCTCTGCCCCTGCCTCAGCTCGGTCCACAACTGGCGGAGGAAGAGCTCGGCGTAGAAGACCTTGGCCCCGTCGTTCAACCCTGAGAAGTCGATGACGAGCGTGTCCAGCTTCAGGACGGAAAGGAGCGAAAGCAGCGAGGTGTTGCTCGTCTTCGTGTCGTAGTGCAGCCCTTTCACGTGCTCCTCGATGAAGTGCAGGGCAGAGAGCTGTATCTTGTCCTTGGTCTCATGGATCCTCTTCTCCACCGCCTTCACGAACGGGTCCCAGCCGTTGCACCCCGTTGCCAGGTCCCTGACGAACGAGGGGACCTGGGAGGCCGTTATCCCAACGCTGTCCAGGGGGTAGGTTATCGCAAAGGCCGAAGTGAAGGCGTCCAGGTCCTCGAAGGGGTTGGGCATGATCTCCGTGACGTCGGCTATCGGGAACCCGGCGTTGAGGTACTCGTCGTTGGGCTTGAAGGTGAAGACGACCCTCTGGTACCCGTCCATCAGGGCGAGCAGGCGCCGCATCAGCTTCGACTTCCCCTGCCCCGAAGCCCCGCAGACGAAGACGTTCTGGTTCGCCTTCCCCTCGATGTACTTCCTGGCATCGAGGACGTATTCAGAGGGCCGGTGCCACAGGGTATCCGTCGGCACCGTCCAGCCCCTGTAGGGCGGGTTCTTGTCTCGGTCCCGGCAGACATGCCCCCACTGTATCACGGCCTGCGAAAGCATCTTGGCGGTCTCGCACCTCTCCTTCCACTTCTTCTCGGCTTCCTTCTTCTCCCTGGCCTCCCACCACAGCCTCTGCGCCTCTTCTTGCTGCTTCCGCATCTTGCCGCCCCGGTCGAACAGCCTACACCCCCTCACACCCCCCGCCTTGGAAGGGAACTGTACAGCCGACACCCCTTCGGGCAGAGGTCGGCTCTGAAGCGCAATCCCTGTTAGCGATGCTATCATCATACTGTTCTTTCCTCCTTATCCAGTATCGACAGCCACGTTCCCAACTTGGCGACGAAATCGGCCGCAGGAAGAGAGTCGCTCTCTTCCATCAGGACATGGCGAAGTGTCGAGTCCTCAGACAGCAGCTTTGCAGCCAGCCGTTTGACCGGCCGAATGTCGACCGCTAGCTGCCTTAGGACATGGTACTGGTTGGAACGCATCGTCGAACACCGCAAGTGGAGAGGGGCCTTCCTCCTAATAACTGTCAAGTTGAGTTGAGTAACTCTACCACAATTGATTTAAGTGGCGGCCCCCGTCCTGGACCCATGAAACTATCTCGTTCCGAGTTTCTGGTCCTGAGGGAGATTCTCAGGTCGGAGGAAAGAGGGGTCTCCTATAACGTGCTGCTGAAGACGCTGAGGAATCGACTGTCGAACCAGGGTCTGTCGGACGCGCTGAAAGGCCTTCAGGTGAAGAGCCTCATCTTCAGGGACTTCATGAGTAAAACCAAGGGATCACACGCGGTGTACCGGTCCACTAGGTCATCCTTCGAGGCCGTATACGCGAACGACGTAGCCGAATTCCTTGTCTCTGAGGGCGTCACGACCAGCGGGGTTTCTCTTCCTTCTTCGAAATTTGAGACGGGTTCCCTCTATCCGCATGTCTCCCTGGTGAGCGAAGTAAGAGAGGAGTTTGCCCCATTGAAGGAGAACAAAGACCTTGGCGTGAAACTCCGGGGCGTGGCGCAGCATGTAGCTTCCGCGTGGGTGGAATACAAACAGAATCATTGCAACGAACATTCCCTAGAAGTCGTCAAGGAATACGAACAAGCGCTTGCCGAGTATCTCTGGCTGTTCGAGTGCCAGACGAAAAGATGGGCGCCCGGTGCTGCCAACGACCTCAAGGCAGGGCGCTACAACTTCCTTGACCCCCTGGACATGGTCGAAAACGCCGGCAACATCGATCACCCGCTGAGGAAGTATCAGATTGATGAGGAGCATCTGGAATGGCGCCGCAAGAGCTTTCCCAACGCGGACGACAAACTCAGCAGAACGAGCGTCGAGGAGCTCCAGAAACTGAAGAGCGTCGTATATGACAAGGAGAAGAAACGAACCTATGAGGAGTATCTGAAGTCCCTCATACCTCCAAAGACCGTCTTGTTGATGGAT
>JAKAPN010000113.1 GCA_021822995.1 archaeon | reverse complement strand
TGCATTTCAATCGTCCCCGAGTCCATCGTGTAAAGCCCGAACAGGATGTTCATCAGGGTGCTCTTGCCCGCGCCGTTCTCTCCGAGCACGCCCATTACTTCCCCCTGGTTCACAGTGAGGTCAACGCCGTCCAGAGCGACCACACCGGGGAAGGTCTTCTTGACTCCCGCCATCCTGAGCATTGGTTCGCTCATGTTCTAATCACAAAAAGGAAGGATAGGTGAGGGTTACTCACCTAACAGTGCTATAGGAGAGAGGTGTAGCCGGTGTCCGTGTAGATCTCAGGCACGTGGATGGAGCCGTTGACGATTCCATCCTCGATCTGAGTGAGGACCTGGTGGTCGAGTGGTGTGAGGAACTGGCTGGTGTACTGGAACGAAGTCGGACCGACCGCGTGCTGCTGGTAGCCGAGAAGGAGGACGCCCTTGACGTAACAGGGTGCGTCACCGTTCGGTCCGCAGAGCTGGGTCTGCCCGTTGTAGTAGGAGGCACCGAACCTCGTTGGGTTGTTCCAGACGCCGCTGAAGTTGCCTTCAACAGTCCACTTCGCCACGTCGAAGACACCTGTGTTGACAGCCTTGATCTCCGAGGTGAGGATGAACGACGGCCCTGTCAGTGCGAGTGAAGAGGTCGATGAAGAGTTGGCGTTGGTGAAGAACTGGCGCGTGCCGTAGTAGTCCTGGTTCGCGTCCACGCCGATCGCCCAGACCGGTGGCGCTGTGGAGTTGGACCAGTTCCAGCCCTGCTGCTGGTCGTACTGGCCGATCGCGTTGAAGGTACCAATCCCGGTCCCGCCTGCCGCCGTGAAGATGATCTTGTCACCTCTGGCGATCATGGCCTGGCCGTTGGTGTAGCCCCCGCTCGGGTCTGCGAAGCCGTTGAACTGCGCGGAGTCGTAGACTTCGTCGAGCGGGTTGGCGTAGGTGTGTCCGGTAGTGTTGGTGATGTACGAGTCGGCCCATTCGACACCGTACTTGAATCCGTTCCAGAATTTGTAGATGATGCCCACGGAGACTCCACCGAGGAACCCGATCTTCTGGCCGTTACCTACTTCGGCCGCGGCGAGCGCGCCGACGATGGCGCTCCCGACGTTCTCGGTGTACTTTATGGCGATGACGTTCGAGAAGTTGTATTCGTCACCGTCCACCTGGGCGAACATCTGGTTGGGATTCGAGGTCGCATACTGCTGGATAGCTTGGTCGTCGTCGAAGCCGACGCCGACGATGATGTTGAGGTGGTCAGCGATGAGCGCGGCGAAGAGCCCTGGAATGTCGCTCACCGAGGTCGCGATCTCGTACTTGTAGTCCATGCCGAGGGTGGTGTTGGCTTGCATCATGCCCTGATAGGCTAGGTCGTTGAACCCGCGGTCCCCGAGACCGCCGACATCGAACACTACGCCGATGGACATGCCCTTGCCTGGAAGCACTGCGCTGGTTGAGGTAGTGGTTGGTTTGGAGGAAGGCGTGTAGTAGGCGATGTAGTAGTAGGCCCCCGCCGCTACGACGAGGAGCACGACTACGACAGCGACGCCTGCACCTGTGCTTATTGCCTTTCTAGATTGAACATCCAAAATGCTTTCTCGTCCCGCGGCTGCGGTCTTTGGTTATTTAAACGGCAAGACAGAGGTTCCGTGGAAAAGGCAAAGTGTTCATAAGCCGACCGACGCGCGACGGCCGCGATTGAAGATTCTGGTAGCTGGATTCATCACCATCGACTCGATCCAGCTGCCGATGCGGCAGATCACTTCGGTCGGCGGCCCGCCGTCGTATGCAGGCCTCCTGTGCGCGAGGTTCGGGCACTCGGTCACGGCCATGACCAAGGTGGGGAGCGACTTCCCCGACGAGCAGTCGGTCTGGCTCGCGAGGAACGGCATAGTGCTCAGGGGGACCGACAGGAGCGCCGGTAAGCCGACCACCAGGTTCAGGATAGCGAGCGTCGATGGGGAGAGGTCGCTCCACATGTCGGCGCGGTGTGAAGACCTGTCTGCGTCGCAGATCGTCCCTGACACGCGATACGACGCCGCGCTGGTGAGCCCCGTCGCAGGCGAGGTCTCCGCTCCGCTGCTGACCGAGCTCTCCTCAAGGTCGGGGTTCACCTTCCTCGACCCGCAGGGGTTCGTGCGGACGTTCGACCGGGACGGCAGGGTCTCCGCCGCGCCCGTGAAGGACGGCAGCATACTGTCCAAGGTCGACGCAGTCAAGATGGACAGGACGGAGGCCGAGATGCTGACGGGGAAGAGCGGCCCCCTGGAGGCGCTCGAGAAGGTGGCCGCGAGGGGGGTCCGGAGGGCGATCGTGACCCAGGGCGGGGAGGCTTGCCACGTCCTTGACGGGAACCGGATCTACAAGGTCGAGGTGCCGAAGTCTCCCGTGATCGACACGACAGGCGCCGGAGACATCCTGAGCGGAGCGACCGTGTCGTGGTACCTGAAGACGAGGGACTTCCTGCGGAGCGCCTGTTTCGGAATCGCCGCGTCGGCGCTGTCCCTCCATATGATCGCGCTGGCCAAGGTGGACCTCCCGATGAGCGTGGACGAGGGCGCCCAGAGGCTCTACTCCGCGGCTAGCCCCGTCGCTTCGCTCTGAGCAAGAGCATCTTTTCTTCCAGCGCCGCCCTGGTCGGACTCCCCCTGGTCTCCGCGCTCGCAGCATTCAGGGCGCCCGCGAGGTTCCCCCACCCGGCGGCCTCTTCGGGGGAGGCGCCCATCAGGGAATAGCAGGCGTAGGCGGCCAGGAAGGCGTCCCCTGACCCCGTGCTGTTTACCGCAGTCAGCCCAAGCCCCGCAAGCCGGACGGGCGGGACCCTCGTCGTCTTTCCGTCCCTCGCCACCAGGCACCCGTCTGGTCCCAGCGTGGCGACTATGGTGACCCCCGCGTGCTTCTTGTGCAGGGCCTCGACCCCCTCCCTTGGGTCGTTTCTGCCGCTCAGCTTTGCCAGCTCGCTCCTGTCGACCACGAGGTCGTCGGCGACCGAGAGCAGGCCGGAGAGCGCCCTGGCGGGCCCCGACGCCCTGACCCCCGGGCTGAATATGACCTTCGACCGGCTGGAGGCGATCTCCGCGGCCGCCGCCGACGCGTCCAGAGGGACGTCCATGATGACCGCGGCGGATGCTCCGGCCAGCAGGGCGGACGACTTCGGGGAGCGGACGTGCTCCGGGGTGTACCTGTCGTTGGCGCCGAAGTGGGTGTGTATGGTCTTGGCCCCCGAGCCGTCGACCACGATGAACGCCCGCCCGGACGACGCACCTTCCACAACCTGGACCCCGTCGGTCCTGACCCCTTCGGATGACAGGCTCGCGAGCAGCGACGGCTTCACCTGGTCGTTTCCGAGCGCTCCCAGGAACGCGACCGCGCCGCTGCCGAGTATCCGCGCCGCGGCTACCGCGGTGTTAGCACCCTTCCCTCCCGGGAACTCCTCCAGCCTGGCGACCGGGACCTCCTCCCCCGGAGCCGCGAAGTCTCTCTCGAAAGCCGTGGTGTCCCAGTTGATCGCACCGAGGACCGCGACTTTGAGCGCGGGCACAGACGGCTCCCGGGTCATGGCCGGTCCCTAGTACGTCCTTCCGTAGAGGGCGAAAGAAGGCGCGTCCCTGCCGCAGGAGATGCACTTCGCCTGGGCAGGCTTCTGCCCCAGCGGGACGTTCAGGATCTTCCCTCCGGCCGCCGTCTTCATCTTTCCTTCGCACTGGGCGTCCCCGCACCAGTGGACGCGGACGAGCCCTCCCTTCGACGTAAGCGTCGCCTTCAGCTCGTCGAGCGACGCAGCGTCGCGCGTGTTGTTCGCAAGGAAGTCAGAGGCCCGCTGGAACAGGTTCCTCTGTATGGCTTCCAGCTCCTCCTGGACTTCGGCTGGGAGCGAAGCCAGCTTTACCGTCCGCTTCCCTCCCGTGTCGCGCCTTACGAGCACCGCCTGACCCTCCTTCATGTCCCTCGGGCCGAACTCCACCCTCAGCGGGACCCCCTTCAGCTCCCATTCGTTGAACTTGCGGCCCGGAGTGAGGTTGTCCCTGTCGTCCAGCCGCACCCTGAGCCCCGCGAGCGAAGCCATCAGCTTCCGTGCGTCCGCCAGCACCGCGTCCTTGCTCTCGTCGTTGACTATCGGAACCACCACCACCTGGATGGCTGCCAGACGGGGAGGCACGACCGCGCCCTTGTCGTCGCCGTGGACCGCCAGCATCACCCCGATCTCGCGCGTGGAGATTGCCCAGGTGTTCTGGTACGCGTACTGCTTGTTCCCGTCCTTGTCGATGAACGCGATGTCGAACGCCTTTGAGAAGTTCTGGCCGTCGGAGTGCCAGTCTGGGCCCTGTATCGCTTTGCCGTCCGGGAGGAGGTGCTCGATGCTGTATGTCCCCTCTGCACCTGGGAACGTCTCAGACTTCGACTTCTTCCCCAGGTACCCCGGCAGCGCGAGGTACTCCTGGGTGATCTTGGCGTAGATCCCCATTATCCTGTCGCACTCGGCGTCAGCCTCCTCCTTTGTGGCGAACAGGGAGTGCCCCTCGTTCCACAGGAACTCCCTGGACCTCAGGATGAAGACCGGGTTCTTGAACTCCCACCGTACGACGTTGTTCCACTGGTTGAGCCGCATCGGCATGTCCCGCCAGGACCGTATCCAACGGCCCACCACCTCGTACATCAGGGACTCCGACGTCGGCCTGATCGCGAGCTTCTCGTCCAACTTCGAGTCCCCAGTCTCGGTGGGAGTTCAAGA
>JAKAPN010000112.1:3646-4731 GCA_021822995.1 archaeon | reverse complement strand
GACTGGAGGACGAGGTTGATCCCGTTCCAGACCATCACCGAGAGCAGTCCGAGCTCAATCCCGTAGACCAGCCACAGTGCGGTCCCGACGATGGTGACTGCGATGAACGTCAGGCTGATCTCCCGGGCGTCCTTCAACCTCCAGACCTTGAGGACCTGAGGGACGAGTCCGAACGCGATGAGGAAACCTGCGACCAGCCCTATCGTTTCAGCGGTCGAAATCAACCAGCGCCGCGCGGAATGCACCCTCCAAAAACCTTGGGGGTGACCCTCGGACCGAGTCGGCGCCTGCTTCATGGCCCGCCATGCGAGAGCCCATCTGACACCGGCATCAGCCGGGTTTCACATCCGCACCACGGCGCTCGTGCCGCGCTTGAAGGGGGACACGTAGCAGTCGTATCTGAAAGCGGCTAGATGGTGGACGCCGACGCCTCGGGGCTCGGCCCGGCATGCTGTCTCGCCTCATCGCCTTCGGAAAGCCTCCGTTTCTCCTCCAGCTTCCGGACCAGCTTCCTTACGAGAGCTCCCATGGTGAACTGGGATGCGAACTTCGCGGCGTTCCTCCCGAGCCTGTCTCGATAGTCGCTGTCCTGCGCCAGCTCCAGTATCGCTGCAGCCGCCCCTCGGTGGTCTTCAGGGCCTGCGACGAGCACCCCGTTTTGCCCGGTCTTGATAATCCACGACTGTCCTCCAGCGCCGGAGCTCACCACGGGTACCCCTGCGCTCATGAACTCGAGCTGGACCAGCCCCAGGGCCTCGAGCCTGCTCATCGTCAGGTTAAGAAAAGACGCCCTGATCAGGGTCGACTTCTCCTCGTCCGTCACCTCTCCGAGCACAACCACGTTGGGGACATCCTTCACCTTCTCGAGCACCTCGGCAGCGTAACTCCCTTCCATCTTCCCGGCTATAGCGAACTTGATGCCACGCCGCTCCTTCAGGAGTTCTGCCACCTTCACGACCGCCATCGGATTCTTCCGTTCCTCGACGGTCCCAAGGAACGAGACGAGCTTGTCCCGGGGAGGGATGCCCTGCTCACGCTTGAAGTCGTCGACCTCTTCGTCCGTCCTCAGCGCAGGGATCTCGATG
>JAKAPN010000112.1:2288-3636 GCA_021822995.1 archaeon | reverse complement strand
CCGAGCTCTACCATGCTCCTCTCGGAACCTGGCGTCGTCACGAGCAACAGGTCGGCTACATCCAGCACCCGCCCCAGGACGTAGTCGTTCCACGCCCGCCGCCACTCTCGCTCCTGCTTGGAATATCTGCCCGTTGCAGGGGGCTGGAAGTGACTCATGTGACAGAACTGGAGCCGCTTCCCTTTCTGGTCGTCTCCGAGGCGCCTCTTCCACGACACGAAGAGCGCGGTCAGGTCCGGCCCGTTCCAGAGGGTGGAGTGGGTGACAAGCACGTCGAGGTCGAGCTCGCCCGCGATTCGGTCCAGGACCGAGACGAAGTTGGTGAACTCTATCCTTCTCGGGGGCCAGTCGACCTTCCTGCTCTCCACCCTGTAGATCGTCGCTCCGATGGTCTGGTCCTGGTAGGTGATGTATCCCCCGTTCCGCCTTACCTCGCCGGCGCTGACGACAGGCCGGAAGTCATGGAACCTGCTCGTGATGAGCACAGCTCGATGTCCCTGCGCCTCCAGCTCCTTCGTCATCCGCTGCGCAACGAGCTCCTGTCCCTTGCTCGCGCTCGTCTGGTACATTATGACCCCGAAGTTCAACTTACTGCCCCTCCCAACTCGCCCGCGAATTCCAGCCCGTCCGCCAGCAGCCGCGCGAAAATCCCTTCGACTTCGCGGAAGGACACCGAGTACCGGCACCGGAGGCTCCCTGCCTTGTCATCGTTCTTGACGCAGATGGGGATGTCTGCCGCGTCGAAAGCGTCGTTGTCTTCGCTCATGTCTCCCAAGTACATTATGGGGCGTCCAGCCCCGAGCATCTCTGCCAGCGACCTGAAGGCGGAGCCCTTGTCCATCGGCGCAGCGTAGACATCCAGGAACATGCGTTCCGGGTGGTCGTGCACGGGGAGGCCCTCCCCTGCAAACAGCCGCTCGGCGGACTCGAGCTCTCGACGCGGCGCTTCCCGCATCTTCCTCCAGTCGATGGAAGCGCCAAGCAGGGTCCCGTCCGTCCCCCTCTTCTCCTCCACCTCGACCCCGGTGGGGAGCAGCGCCTTCACCTTCGGCAAAGCCTCGCTCAGCCCTTTGGGGACCGCGGTCGTCCTCCCCGACCCGTCTCGGAGCCTGAGCTCGAGGCCGAGGACCCCTGCCCACGCCCAGGCGAACCCTGTCCGTGGCCTAACGAAGCCGACGTCCTTGGATGTGATCACCGCGACCGGTATCCTTGACGAGATCTCCCCGAGGAGCGAGAAGAGAGGCCCTGCCACAGCCGACCGTTCCCTTTCGACGTCAAGCGGCGCGATGGTCCCGTCGTAATCCATGAAGACCGCCGAAACCTTCACTTCGACGCCACCTCGGCTTCT
>JAKAPN010000112.1:0-2278 GCA_021822995.1 archaeon | reverse complement strand
GAGTTTCGCGAGCGTCTCTGACTTCAGGAGGGAGTGGTCCTTCTCCTTCGCATTCAGTACCACCTTCACGATGTAGAACTCCTTGTCGCTCTGTTCGTTGATGAAGCAGCTGACGACCGGGTACCCGGCGACAGCTTCCTTCACACGCGCCAAAACCATGTCAGGGTCGTGCTTGTTTGAGAACTCATACCTGACGTTGAAGAAGTAGTCTCTGTCGGTGTAGGTGACCACCGCTGCGTCGGTGGCGATTATGGTGTTGGGGAACTTGACCGTCTGGCCTTCCTCGGTGACCACCGTGGTGTAGAAGAGCCCGATCTCGATCACCTCGGCCATGTAGCCGGCATAGATCTGGTCTGGCGAGAAGTACTTGTAGCCGGGGGTCATCACGCTCTGAAACGGCACGTGCCATGTCATTATCCTGACCTTGTTTCCGGGCCTTACCGTCCCTGCCGCAAGGATGAGCAGCCCTGCGAAGAAGCTGCCGAGGGTGGGCTGAAGCGCCAGCCCCAGCACGAGGCCGCTGAAGGCCGCCGTCGCCAGAATGCTGGTCGGGGAGAACGAAACGTAGGAAAGGGCGGCAAAAGCGCTGACGAGATATCCGACTATGACTATCGCGTTCCTGACCAGTAGGCCCGTCTTCTTAGTGTGGTCGTGCAGCCTGCTCGCCGCGACGCCCGCGATCTCCCGGGTGAGGAAGACCCCGCCCAGCAGTATGATCGCAGCGAACCCCCACTCTGAGAGGTAGGCGTAATGAGAGAACGTCCTGGCGATGGCGGTCAGGATCAAAACAGCGGCAACCACAAGGGCCGCCACCACCGCCAGCCTCCCAATCTCCGCCACCGCGGGGCGCTTCATATTCGACTCCAACTTGTCCCGACGGGCTCCCATCCGCCTCACATTTTAATTGTTCTGTATATCAAATCGTTATGATATATCTAAACCTAATATAGAAGCGGGACGCGGTGGACCGCAGATGCCAGAGGCAAAGCGCCGGACGCCTTCCAAGAAGCCATGGGGGAGCTCCGAGGTCCTGTTCTGGAACAGGGGAGAGGGCAAGGTCACCGTCAAGATACTGACGGTCGGGCCCAACTCCCGCCTCAGCCTGCAGCTGCACCGGCACCGACGGGAGTTCTGGTTCGTCTTGGACGGAGACGCCGAGGCGACCGTGGGGGACGGCCAGCGGCATCTCAGGCCGGGCCAGGCGCTGCGGATCCCGTCAGGGACGGTGCATAGGCTGGGCTCGTCAAAAGGGGCGAAGGTCCTGGAAGTGTCCACCGGCGAGTTCAGCGAAGACGACATCGTGCGCATAGAGGATGACTACGGAAGGGCATGACCGACCAGGAGCCGCCGGTCGGCAAGGCTTTGCGTTTAAATCAGCAGGCCAGGGCTGGACCTGCACACCCCAAGTTGAAGCAAGCCGAAAGAAGGACAAAAATCAAACTCGTTCAGATAGTCGGGGATCCAAGCACCGCCAAACTGATCTCTGACCCCATGAGGCGTGCAATCCTGAACCTGCTGCGGCGCCAGTCGCTGACAGGGGCCGAGCTCGCTGAGAGCCTTTTGCTTACGGACGCCACGGTGAACTATCACATTCAGCTCCTGAGAAGAGGGGGTCTGCTTGTCGTCGCCAGGAAAGAGGAAGAAGAGCACGGGATAATGCAGAAGTTCTACGCGCCCAGCGCCTACCTCTACCTCCCAGATGTCGCGAACCTCCCGAAGGAGGTGGCGCGCTACTACTACCCAATCAACATCGAAAGGGTCAGGGGGGTGCTGAGCGTCGGAGGAAAGGCGACGGGAGGCATCGGCCCTCGGGGTCAGGACGTCGACGAGCTGGGAGAAGAGTTCGCCGAGAGCCTCGTCCAGGTCGCGGGAGGGTACGCAGGCACGGCAGTCTACCAGGGAGAGGGCGAAGGGCTCGTGAGCGAAATCTACTCGAGGGCTCTTTCAGGGCTGAAACGCGCGAAGTGACAAAACCACTCGAAGCGGCAGGATCAGGCGCGGGTCAAGCCTGTCCCTGTTCGACACATCCCAAGTCCTGGGACGGCCATCGCCCAAGGAACCGGCCTGCCTCTGGTCGCGAGGGCTTAGTGATAAATGGAGACCTGCGAGGGCCTGGTCAGGCATGTACTTCCTCTCTGCCCTGAACGCCATCATCCTCTTCGCCCATCTGATTTCCGCAGTGATATTTGTGGGCGGCTCGTTCTTCATGTGGATGGTCGTCGTCCCATCGTCACGGCTCATCACCACAGACGAGTCGGAGCGGACCCAGATCGTAGGG
>JAKAPN010000111.1 GCA_021822995.1 archaeon | reverse complement strand
TCCTTAGGTGCTTTGAGATGAACAGGGGGGAAAGGCTCGAGTCCATCCACGTGTCGAACGTCCTTGTCTCGCCTACGAACTTCTCATTGCCGCACTTCTTGCATTTCTTGAACGGCGCTTCATCCCTCCATGGCCGGTAGTATGCACCGGGCTTGGGCAGGTGTGGCGTCCCGCATTTGCTGCAGTACCAAACAGGGATTTCCGTCGCATAGTACCTGCGCCTGGAAATGGGATAATCTGTCGTAAGCACGTCTATCCAGTCGAGCAGAATCTGGCGGTGCGCCGCCGGATGGAACTCTATCTTCTTGGCGAGTTTCTTCAGGGCAGCCTTGAATTCGAGCTGCTTCAGGTAATACTCCTCCATGGGTATGATTTCAATTGGGGTCTTGCTCCTTTCACACAACGGGGTCCGATGCTGGATTTGTTCGACTTTTGTTGCCACGCCCGCCTCCTGCAAATCCTGGATGATCTGGGATCTGGCGTCCTTTATTGGAACGCCCGCATACTTTCCTGTAGCCGCCGTCATTTTTCCATCCATATCCACCGCCACTATCTCCTTGAGCTTGAACTCCCTGAACAACATGACGTCGTTGTAGTCCCCGTAGCTACACACCATCACTACTCCGCTTCCGAACTTCTGATCGACGCTCTTGTGGGCCCTGATCGGCACTTCCCTGTTGTAGACGGGGACCACCGCGGACTTCCCGACGAGCTTCTTGTAGCGTCCGTCTGCTGGGTTGACTACGAGCATCTGGCAGGCCGCAAGCAGCTCTGGCCTCGTGGTCGCGACCGACAGCTCAGCCCTGCTGTCCTTCACCTTGAACGTGTTCGTTACCAGATACGTGGGGAGCTCTTCATACTCGATTTCAGCGTCTGCTATCGTCGTGTTGCAGTCAGGGCAGTAGTTGTTTGGTCTGTTCGCTACATAGATGAGCCCCTTCTTCCAGAGCTCGATGAACGACCACTGTGTGAGCTTCCTATATTCCTCAGAATCTGTCCTGTACTTGTTGTAGTAGTCCCCGGAGATGCCGAGGGTCTTCATGAGGCCTACCATGTAAGCCTCGAGGTCGTCCAGGGCGTGCTTGCAGAGGTTGATGAATTCCTCCCGCGGGGTCTTTCTCATCTGGACCCTATACTTCCGCTCTGCGTAGATTTCTACAGGAAGCCCGTTCCTGTCTATCCCGATGGGATAGAGGACGTTCAGCCCTCTCATCCTAGCCGACCTCGCGATCATGTCGATTTGGCTGTACTGCGTCAGCGCACCGGGGTGCCAGGGTTTCCCCGAGGGATATGGGGGAGGAGTGTCCAGAACAAAGTTACGATTTTTGTTGTTAGATGGTACAAAATCGAATATTCTTTCATATTCCCACGTCTGCCTCATCTCAGCCTCCAGCTTCGGGTCCCATGAAGTGGCCTCCAGCTTCGCCGAGAACTGTGGCTGCAAACGAATGCAGACCTTCCACGCCGAGACCTATATGAAGATGAATCGTGTTTCAGCCTGGCCCGTCAAGCCTGGCTCTCTCATTTAGCGTAGATCGACGGGTCGTCGACCCCGGCTTCTTTGAATGCGAGCTTCCTGCGCTTGCAATTCGAGCACCAACCACAATGTACCGGGAGCTTTCTTCCTTTCACAACCTTGAACCCGTAGCCGGAATAGCAACTGTACGTGTACTCCCAGGGGACCCCAAGTTTCTCGCCGAGCTCCACGACCCTGTCCTTGTCATAGGTGATCAGAGGCGCCAGCAACTTGTAGCCGCCATGGTGTGTTGACCGTTCGGCAGCCCGGTTCATCTCTTCGAGGAACTCCGGAGTGTTATCCTTCATCGCCACGGGGGTCTCCCTGCGAATCCCGATGTAGACGTCGTATCTCTCCCCCTTCGAAATGAAGAACGATTCCGCATGCGACAGCCCGACCAGCAAGAGGATTGCGTTTCGGCAGGGGTCCCACCACTTCAGTATTCTCTGCTTCGCTTTCTCCGGGTCCCACAAGTCGCTCTCCTTGGTCTCTGCGATCTCCCTTTCGGGATGCGTAAGGACAGACGTACTGATGTCCCCCAGCCACTTTAGGTCGATGATCTTCAGCGGCGCATCGATGTGCTTGGAGATCTGTCTGATGCAGAACTCTTCGTAGTCATAGGTCCGCTGCTTGTAGTTGCAGAAGATCAGCAACTGGTTCTTGGGTTTGAACTCCTTCCTGACGTAGTAAGCTGTCGTGACGGAGTCTACTCCTCCGGATATCATGTTCACCGCACTTCTCGTCTCGCCCAACTCTACGCCCCAAACCTCCTCTGCAGCACTCCAAGCCTGCTGACGGCTTTGTAAAAGACATACCCCAGCACCGCCGTAGCAAGGAATACGCCCACTGTCACCTGTGGAATCTCCAATATCAGCGGCAGGTTGAACGCGTAGCTTAGCGCATAGCTCACCGAGACGCCCAGGGCGGCCGAGTATAGCGTCAGCCCAAGAAACACGCTTCGACGCCGAAGTTTCCACAGAGCCCAGGCGAACACCAGCGTGGGGACTACGTTAATCAGGTCGATGGGCCCAAGGGCATCTCCAAGTGCGGGCTGGTTGGCTATGAAGACCCCTAACGTCTGCCCGATGATAGCAGGCCACCCTATGATGGGGACTAGCCCTATGAGGATGTTAGCCACCCTGAAGTTTACTACGCCATAGCTGATCGGGCCAAAGGCGACGGCAAGAACGACGTACATAGCCGCGTAGACGGCCGCGGTTGCCACCACTAAGCTTCTTCTCACTGTTAGTCTCCCCCAACACCGTGATTTCTATGGCGGATCGGGTCGAGGCAACTCACCCGCCTTGCGATGTACCCCCGTCGAGAACCGCTTTAAGCTGTTAGCGGTACTTCGAGTCCAGGTCTTCGCGTTGCCCCTCTGAGAGTTCCCACGTGCCAGCTCCCGCGTTCTCCCAGACGTGCTCAGCTCGTGAAGCCCGCGGGATCGGGAAAACGTTCGGCTTCCCAGCCAGCCACTGAAGCGCGACCTGCGCCCTCGTCCTGCCGTTCCCGGCCGCTTGGTCCAGCCTGCTGTCGGAAGGGAGTTTCCCGTGGCCCAGGGGGTAGTAGGCGAGCAACGCGATCTTTTCCGAGTCGCAGTATGGCAGCACGTCGTTCTCCACGGCCCTGTGTAACAGGCTGTAGTCCAGCTGGACCGCGCTCAGTTCCGTCTTTCGCAGCGCGGCCTGGGCGTCTTTGATCTGCTCTAGGCTGAAGTTGCTCACCCCAATGTGCCTGAGCTTCCCATCTTCGACGAGCTTCTCCATCGCGCTCATCGTTTCCTGGATTGGGACTCTGGGGTTGGGAAAGTGCACCTGATAGAGGTCGACATACTTGGTCCCAAGGCGGGCGAGGCTTCTGCCGAACGCGCTGACCAACTCGTCCCGGTGGAGGTGATTCGACCACACCTTCGTGGCGAGGAAGATCTCATCCCTGTTCTTTTCGGCGATCGCCTTGGCCACGAGAGGCTCTGACTGATAGATTTCGGCCGTGTCTACCAGGGTGATGCCCGCGTCCAGCCCTGCCCTGATTGCTTCAACCTTCTCTCGAGCCCCTCTTTTCCATCCCAAGAAACCCGTCGCTATCCAAGCCGGGTCGTAGTACGTCCCCACGCCCAAGACAGACACCTTCCTGCCTGTCTTCGCGAAGTCCTTCAGCTGCACAACGCGAGCCTGAAGCCCCGGGTTAAAAGAAAAAAGCGGGCTTGGTTACTTTCCAAGACCCGCACGAAGACCGTGGGCAGCCGCTCCCGCGCCGGCGCCAACGGACCCAGTCCCCGCATAGAGGGACAGATGCTGCTTCAGGACCTGATACGCTTCTGATGTGCTGGGCACATGAGACAGCGCTATCTGGAGCCCTGGTGGGACAGCATGGGCCGCGTGGACCACTGCGGAGGCGTTCCCGGTCGCTACGGCGGTCGTGGCAGTTGCAGCCAGGCCGCCGAGCATGGCTACGACCAATGTAGACACCATTTTCTTCGGATTTGGGTCGCGCACGCCCGAGTTAATCTAACAGATTCGAAAGTGCGTACAACCGTTTGCTACGGCTGCCCCTTCCCCTTGGCTGACTCGGCGGCCAGGACTTCCTTCGGAAGGAGCCCGTAGATGTCTGGATGCTCCTTCTTCAGAGTCGAGAACGTCGGGGGGAGAAGGCCGTTCCTCCGGGCCCTCCTGACGTTGTATTCTATGAAACGTCTCATCGCGCTAGTCTCCCCCGCCGCCTGCACGAAGGTTCTGATCCTCTCTACAGCCGCC
The DNA here is from genome assembly GCA_021822995.1 of archaeon. GTDB lineage: Archaea > Thermoproteota > Nitrososphaeria > Nitrososphaerales > Gagatemarchaeaceae > UBA183. The sequence goes on along the minus strand of JAKAPN010000111.1, from coordinate 492 downwards.
TCGTCCTCGAGTTTCTTGACATTTACGAGGTATGGCGCCAAGACGAGCCATGTCAGACGATGCCTGCCGTCTGACACTGGGTGCGCGAGCAGGTCTTCCACGTAGAGGTACCCCTTGCTGGACTTCGGCTTGGGCGAAGGCACGTATCGCATGATCTCTTCCTTGACTCCGCCGAGCTGCCTGGGGAGCGGAGCCTTCCTGAGGTTCCTGACGCCTTCGGCGATCGCTGCGAGCGCGCAGTCCCCGAAAAGGTCGTTGAGCAGGTTGTCTCCTATCCGGACGACTCCTCCGTCGAGCTCCTGCCTGGCGAGACTCCACTCCGGATTTTTCGAGAGTTCGTATTTTGAGAAGAGCGCAAGAAAGACTTCGAAGCCGGTCGTGTAGCTCTCTCTCCCAGAACCGCCGCCCGACCCCCGCAAGTCGGCTCCGAAGCACTCCGCCATTACAGTCATCTTGTTGGCAGGAACTTCATTTACGAAGAACCCCTTCGCC
>JAKAPN010000110.1:3339-4767 GCA_021822995.1 archaeon | reverse complement strand
CTGTGGGAAGGGTGCTCACCCCTCTCTGCTCAAAGTAGCTGATGAGGTTGTGCCCGACCATCCCCGAGGCGCCGGTTATCAGGACTTTCAACGGAAACAAAGCCCGGTTCGGATTCTATTTAAGGAGAGGAGACGTCTCCGGAGTCTAGGGAGCACTCAGCCCCGCTTTCGCCGCCATCTCCCGGACGAGATCAGGGTCAACCACGCCGTATCCCATCGACTCGACCCCGTCCGCCATTGTCAACGGAAGCCTGGAAACGTAGTAGGGGACCTCGTACCCCGCCGACTGGTCTTCCCCTGCCTCCAGGAGCTTGACCCAACTGCCCTTCCTCCGCGCGTAGCAGAGAGCGGCTGTCACCCTCCTCTCTCCGAACCCGCCCCCCCTGCCTCCTGCCGCCGACGAGCCTTCCCCTATTTTCAGCATGAACAGCATGAAGTCTCCTGATGAAGGCCGCAGGTCGACCTCTTTGTCTGAGATGACGATGACCCTCGACCCGCCTGAAAGGTGCGAGGTCATTTCGTCTAACGAGTCCAAGAAAACTTTCGCCGTCGGCCCTCGGTATTAAACACCGGAGTTGCGCGCGCTCGGACCTGCCCGCAGATACTCGGACAGCAGAAAGACCGAGTCGGGGGTGAGCTCCTCGCCCTCGAGCATTTCTCTCAGCTCCACCGAAGTGAACTCCTTCACCCCCTCGAGCTCCACAGGGTCCGCGTCCACCCTGGCGTCCGAAGTGGCGGAGAAGAGCGTCACCCATTCGTTCTCTGTGAGCCTGCCGTCGCGGATCGTCGGGAGGAGGTACTTCCGTACGGGCGTGAGCAGAGCGTCGATCCCCAGCTCCTCCAGCAGCTCTCTGGCCGCGGCCTGCGCGTACGTCTCCCCCTCTTTCACATGTCCGGTGCAGGACAGGGTCCACCTCCCGGGGTGCCAGGCGTCTCGCCTGCTTCGCTGTTGAAGGATCACCCTGCCGTCGGACCTCGAAATCGCGACGGCGACCGCGCGGTGCAGCAGCCCTCTGCTCAGGCAGTCCGCCAAGGTCGCCGCGCCGACTACCCGGTCGTCCTTGTCGACCACTTCGACCCTTTCGCCGGCCGGCAAGGAGAGCTAGTCCCCCACGCACAGGAGGAGCGCTTCGGCCTCTTCCTTTGTGGAGATGACCTGCACCTGGAGGTCCACGGCCTTGCGCCTGATCCTGTGGAAGAGCTCGGAGTCGACGTTCGAGTTCGCGTTGAACGAGAGGATGAACGCGACCTTGCCCCCGGCGATGAGGGAGAGCGCTTCGTCCGTCCGCGGCTTCGACTTCTCGTCCAGCTCCAGCACCTCGATTCCCCTCTCTTTGAAACCCCGAAGGAGCGGGCCGAGGCGTGCGCCGTCTTGCCAGTGCTCCAGGAGCAGCACCCCTACGTCCCCCTTCTTCGGTATCTTGTGGC
>JAKAPN010000110.1:0-3329 GCA_021822995.1 archaeon | reverse complement strand
GCCTGCGACAGGGCCTCGGCGAAGGTGTCGCCGAAGCACGCCACCTCGCCTGTGGAGCGCATCTCGACCCCGAGCTTGGGGTCGGCCCCGTCCATCTGCAGGAAAGAGAACTGGGGCGCCTTTACAGCAAAGCGCTTCGGCTCTTCCACGTCTGTCTTCCTCTTCAGCGAGCCGCCGTTCATAACCGGAGCCACCACCTCGATCAGGTTGACCCCGGTGGCCTTGCAGACGTATGGCAGGGACCGGGAAGCCCTGAGGTTGCACTCGATCACGAAGACCGACGCTCCCTTCACGAGGTACTGGATGTTCAGCGGCCCCTTCGCTTTCAGCTCGCGCGCGATCCCCCTCGTGTAGACCCTGATCTTCTCCTTGGCCGCCTTCGTGACCGACACCGTGGGGATCGACATGATCGCGTCCCCCGAGTGGACCCCCGCGTCCTGCACGTGCTCCATTATCGCTCCGATGACCGTGTCCTTGCCGTCCGACACCGCGTCGACCTCCACCTCTCTCGCTCCTTCGATGAACTCGCTCACCACCACCGGGTATTCCGGGTTCACCATGGCGGCCCTGGTGATGAAAGTCTCGAGCTCTGACGGGTCCCATATGACCCTCATGGCCGAGCCGCTGAGGACGTGGGAGGGGCGGACTATGACCGGGTAGCCTACGCGGGCGCAGAAGGTGGCCGCCTCTGCTGGAGAACGGAACGACCCCCACGCCGGCTGCGGGATCCCCAGCCTGTCAAGGAGAGCGCTGAACTTCGTCCTGTCCTCCGCCGTCTCGATGGACTGCGACGAAGTGCCCAATATCGTGACCCCCCTCTTCTCGAGCGCCTCGGCGACGTCGTTGGGGGTCTGGCCGCCGACGCAGAGGACCATGCCTTCGGGCCTCTCCTTGTCGTATATCGCGAGGAGGCGTTCGACAGTGAGCTCTTCGAAATAGAGCCGGTCGCTCATGTCGAAGTCGGTGGACACGGTCTCCGGGTTGCAGTTCACTACGACCACCTCGGAGAACCCGTTCTGCCTGAGTGCCCAGGCCATGTTCATGGTCCCCCAGTCGAACTCGACGGAGCTCCCGATGCGGTACGGGCCCGCGCCCAGGACCATGACCTTGCGCTTTCCTGTCGCCGGGGCCTCGTCTACTGACGCGTCGAACGTCTGGTACAGGTAGTTGGTCTTGGAGGGCCATTCGGCTGCCAGGGTGTCGATTACCTTCGTCACTGGCGTGACCCCCAGCCGGACACGGGCCTCTCTCACCCGGTCTTCTCCAATGCCGAGCAGGTCTCCGAGCTGCCGGTCTGAGAAGCCGAACTTCTTTGCTTGAGCGAGGACTTCACGGTTCGGGACCGACCCAGGAGGGGTGGTCTCGAGCATCCCGTGGAAGCCTACGACGTTCTTGAACTTGCTGACGAACCATGGGTCCACCTCGCTCTTCGAGGCGACGTCCTTTTCGTCGATGCCCGCCCGGAGCGCGTCGGCCAGGTCGAAGGCGATGGTGTCCGTGGGGCGCTCCAGCCGCCTCAGGGCATCTGGCTTCGACGGCGCCTTCCCGCCTTTGATTACCCCGTCATACTGGGGGTTTGCCATCCTCGCCGCCTTCTGGATCGCCTCTTCGAACCCCCTGCCGACGGCCATCACCTCGCCGATGGACTTCATCGAGGTCCCTATCGTCCTGGAAGCGCCGTCAAACTTCACCGTGTCCCATCGGGGCATCTTGACCACCAGGTAGTCGAGCGAGGGCTCGAAGAGAGCCGTGGTGACCCCGGAGACCTTGTTCTTGAGCTCGGTCAGGTGGTATCCAAGCGCCAGCTTGGCAGCGATGTACGCGAGGGGGTACCCCGTGGCTTTGGATGCGAGCGCCGACGACCGCGACAGACGCGCGTTGATCTCGATGGCGGCGTACCGCTCCGACCCCGGGTGCAGGGCGAACTGGATGTTGCACTCGCCGATGATGCCGCAGGTCTTGGCAGCCCTTAGCGAGGCCGTGCGGAGAGTGTGGTACTCGGAGTTCGTTAGCGTCTGGGAGGGGGCGACTACGATGTTGTCCCCTGTATGCACGCGCATCCCGAGCATGTTCTCCATGTTGCAGATGATCACGCTGTTCTCGTCCCTGTCTCGCATTATCTCGTACTCGATCTGCTTCCACCCTCCGAGATATTCTTCGACAAGCACCTGGTGGGCGATGGAGCTGTTCAGACCCCTCTCTACGATCTGGGCGAGTTCGTCCAAGTTCCTAGCCACCCCTCCTCCCTTGCCGCCGAGGGTGTAGGCGACCCTGATGATGACCGGGAACCCGAGCTCGGTTGTGGCTTTCTTCGCCTCTTCGAACGAGTAGACGGCCATGCTTCTGGGGACGGGGACGTCGCAGCCGATCATCGTCTGCTTGAAGAGGTCCCTGTCCTCGGTGAGCTGGATGCCGCGGATCGGAGTCCCCAGCACCCTGACGCCGTATTTCTCGAGCGCGCCGGACTCTGACAGGCCGATGCCGCAGTTGAGCGCGGTCTGGCCCCCGAACCCGAGCAGGATTCCGTCCGGCCTTTCTCTCTCGATGACCTTCGTTACCGAAGGGACTGAGACGGGGACGAAGTGGATGCGGTCGGAGAACTGGGAGCTTGTCTGGATGGTCGCTATGTTCGGGTTGACGAGGACAGAGTCTACCCCTTCCTCCTTCAACGCCTTCAGGCACTGGCTCCCCGAGTAGTCGAACTCCCCGGCCTCGCCGACCTTGATGGCGCCACTTCCGATTACCAGGACCTTTCTTACACTCTCACGCTTCGAACTTCTGCACCTCTTTGCTTCCTGCCTCGCATTGCGTCCGCGAACCTGTCGAACACGAATATGGTGTCATAGGGGCCAGGGGTCGCCTCAGGGTGGAACTGGACCGCCATGCACGGCTTGCTGGCGTGCAGCACCCCTTCGACTGTCTTGTCGTCCGCGTTCATGAACCATGGCCGCAGCTCGGTCCCTTTCAGCGACTTCTCGGCCAGGGCGTAGCCGTGGTTCTGGCTGGTGACGTAGCCTCGCCCGGTGTCCAGGTCGAGGCAGGGCTTGTTCTGGCCTCTGTGACCGTACTTCAGCTTGAAGGTCTCGGCCCCCAGGGACATCCCGAGGACCTGCTCCCCGAGGCAGATCCCTAGGACCGGGACCTCGGAGTCTATCAGCGACCGTACAGTCCTGACGGTGTCGGAGAGCATCTGGGGGTCTCCCGGGCCGTTGCAGACGACGACCCCCTCTGGGTCGTGTTTCATCACCGTCGAATAGCTCGAGTCGTAGGGGAGGCGGACGACCTGGTACCCTCTCTCCACCAGGTTCCGCACGATCCCGTATTTGGTG
>JAKAPN010000109.1 GCA_021822995.1 archaeon | reverse complement strand
AAGGGACGACCGTGAAGTTCAACGTCCCACGAAACTGCAAGACGTTCAGGACCAGGAGGTTCTCCTTCGTGGAGCTCGGCCTGTATCCGAGGCGCAGGGTCGCCGTCCCCATAAAGAAGAACAGGGACTGGGACAGGTTCTCCGGCCTCCTCGGCAGCGGGTGGACCTGCAAGACCTACGGACTGACGCCTTCTCCCGAGGTCGTCGCGTACCTGTCGAAGGAAAGCAAGGAACTCCCTCCGCGGCAGAACCTCCTGGGCATCGACATCAACGCCAAGGACTTCGCCTACACCGTCCTGACACCAGAGGGCGACATCCTCAAACAGGGCTATCTGGGCCAGCAGATGTGGCCCAGGAAGGTGCACTTCGCAGAGCGGAGGGCCATGCTACAGTCCCTCAACGCATTGAAGAAGCTGAAGAGGATGAGGCACAGGCAGAGGGACTACGTCAAGACCAACGTCGGCCAGACGGTCAGGGAGATGATCATCCTCGCCAAGAGATACGACGCCGACGTCTCCGTCGAGAGGCTTTCCAGGTTCAAGCCGAAGGGCAGACGATTCAACAGGAAAGTCATGACCATCCCCCTGTATCTCTTTAGAAGAGTCCTCGAAGGCCGCTGCTTCGACAGCGGCGTCAAGCTGAACAGGGTAGACCCATACCACACGTCCAAGTGGTGCTCCCGCTGCGGTGCAGCGGGGAAGGGGCACGACGGTGGCAACTACGCCCTGTTCAGGTGCAGAGAGTGCGGCCAGGTGGTGAACGCCGACAGGAAGGCGTCCTTCGCCGTGGCCGTCAAGACCTTCCTCGAGCGGAACGAAGATCCCGACCAGGATACGTTCCAGACTTCGGGGAGGAGAGTCCAAGCGGGCTCCTACGTGATGTCTCCGATGCACCCGAGCCGATGGCTGTGCCGGCGCAGGCTCAGGGAAGGGGGAAGCCCACAGGCTTCAGCCGTGGGTAGCTTACATTGAGTACTTTGTCGGGCGAAAGCTCATATACCTGACTAGAGTCCCTTAGTCTGGAAAGCATGTCGAAAGCCGTCGGGAAAGTTGGGAAAAAATATGCCGTCTATCTTCCGAAGTCGGTGGCGAAGGCGGCGGGATTGAAGGAAGGGGACAAGGTCGAATTCGAGGTGAGCGGGAGCGCGGTGGCGTTGCACGTGATTCGTGACCCACTCGAGCTAGCGCTTAGAGGGAGCAAGTTCGCCACGGTGAGCGCAGATGAAATCGAAGAGACGAGCATGAAAGAGCAGGAGCGCTATGAACGATGAGGATCCTTCTCGACACTTCGTTCATCTTCCCTACGCTTGGGATAGGTGTGAAGCCTGATGTCACGAGAGCCCTCCAGGACCTCGCCCATGGAAACGTCGAGACCCGCTTCTCCAGCTTCAGCCTTCTCGAATCTTTGTGGCAGGCTGCCAAGCTGAAGAAATCCGCCACCTTCGACGAAAAGAGATTCCTCGAGGGCGTGAAGAGCATCTTGGATAGCGGGGCATACCTGAGGTCTGACGAAGGCTTCGAAGTCTACCGAAAGGCGACCGAGGTTGCGGGAATGGGCCACCGCGACATGATCGACAACATCCTCTACGCAAACTCGGTGACGAACGGTCTGAAGTTTCTCACTGTCGATCAGGAGCTGAGGTCGTTCGTCAGGGAACATGGACTGGAGGACTCCACAGTCTTCCCTTCAGAGATGCGGATGTTCCTGTGACGGTTGGGATGGCGGGGGTCGTCTCCGACTTCGGTCTGCGCTCTGCCGTAGTGCGCTTCCTGGCCCCATCGTCCTCCGATGAAGGCGGCACTGGCTGGGGCGCAGCATATCAGCATGATGCAAAGTTACACCCATAAGACATTGCATTATGATGCAAAGTGTATTAAACCGCCCTACCTTGGCGCAAATTATGAACCCCGAGGAAGCAAAAAGGGTCATACTCGACCAGGAGGACGAACTAAGGCATATCTTCGAAAAGAAGATGGTACCCAGAGAAATCTCGGACCGAATCAACGCCAGCCTGGTGGCTCCAAACGCCTTCTTGATCACAGGTGTGAGGAGGTGCGGGAAATCAACCCTGGCAGCCCAGGTGGCCAGGCAGCATAACTATGCAAGGGTGAACTTCGACGACGAAAGGTTGTCTGGCCTGAAAGCAGGCGACCTGAACAACATACTGGAAGCGGTGTACACGCTCAAAGGGGACGTGGACGTGCTTGTCCTGGACGAGATCCAGGTCGTTGAAGGCTGGGAGATGTTCGTGTCGAGGCTGAGGGACACGAAGAAGGTGCTTGTGACCGGCAGCAACTCCTCCCTCCTGAGCAGGGAATTCGGAACACGACTCACCGGTAGACACTTGGATTTTACACTTTTCCCTTTCTCCTTCAGAGAGTTCGTCGCTTCCAAGGGATTCGTCTACACGGGCACCACGAAGAGCATAGCCGAAGCAAAGAGGCTTCTCGAGGAGTACATGAGCGTCGGTGGCTTCCCGGAGGTCCAGATATTCGGAACTGCAGTGCTGAGGAGCACCCTGGACTACGTGATATTGAAAGACATAGTTCTCCGGTACGGCATCCGGAACGAGCGCCTCATCTTCGAGATCGCCCGGTTTCTGCTTGACAACTCTTCAAACGAAATCAGCTACAACAGGATCAAAAATGCCTTCGACGTGCCATCCGTCCACACTGTCGCAGACTATGTAAGATTCCTCGAGGCCTCTTTTCTGGTCAGCACGGTTGAAAGGTTCTCGAAGAAGACGCTTACCAGGTACACGCTTCCGAAGAAGGTGTACTCCGTCGACCCTGGGCTCGCCAGAAAGGACGTTGAGCACGCAATGGAGAACCTCGTCTATTTGGAGCTGAGAAGGAGTGGATTGCAGCCGACTTATTACGCTGATTCCAATTGCGAGGTGGATTTCGTGACTCAAGACGAACTCCTCCAGGTAACCTATGCAGGTGACGAACGCGACATCGAGAGGAGAGAGGTCAGATCACTGGTAGAGGTAGGAAGAAAGATTGGACAGAGAAAGCTCAAGATCATAACCCATGATGCTGAGGGAGAAATCACCGAAGGCGGAAGGAGGATTAGGCTTGTTCCCCTCTGGAAGTATCTCCTGCGAGCTGTCGAAGGCTAATCCGTGCGCGGGCATCATTCGGTCCGAGTGTGGGAGGAGACTGATCGAGGGAACCCTGACTCTGATATTGTTTTCATCAGCGCGCTTGGGCAGGAAGTTGGTCTCGCAAGCAGTTGCATGGAATCAGATCTCTTGCATCACTGGTGTTGACTGAATACTGTCCAACGATTCGTTCGTCGGGTTGCGCCTAACCGTTTCTCTAAACGCGTACTTTCGTATACGCGTCCAGATTCGGAGCGCTGGCGGCATCGGTCCGACCCGCTCTGACGGCACCAGGCGTGCCGCCAGGATACAGGTACTCATCCCTCATCTGCCGCCAGTCCGCGCTCACGGCAAACGGTTGGCCGCAAAGGCGCAGGCCGCCCCGTTTCTTTGTTCGGCGATGTTCATCGGGCGTCTGATCTCCGGCACCCTCCTCCTCCCCGTCGGGAGCCTCAGGCACCTGATTCTCCCAGACCCGTATCGTGTGGGTGGTCACCCCGAGCATCTTCCCCGCTTCCTTCGGGCTATAGCTGCGCTCCAGGGTGATTTGACATGTAAACTGTAACTCCCGCTATTTTAGGGAGAGGCCTTGGAAGCATTGTCTGGGCGGAATAGCTTGAGCCCGTCCTTGGCGAACTGCTGGAAATGACCCACGTCGAAGGTCGAGAGCTTTGCCGACCTGTTGATCGCTATCGCGGCTATCATCGAGTCCAGCCTCCTGACGGCGGTCCCCCGCTTCTCCGCCGCCAGCTCGAGGCGGGAGGACAGCTCCGAGTCATCCTTCGCATAAGGCACCACGCGCAGTTGCGCCAGCCTCGCCTCTGACTTCGAGTACTTCTTCAGGCCATACAGCAATTCGTGCATGTTTATCGAGCTAGTCCCCACGTCCTCGCCCGCCTCCTCCAGCGATGCCAGCAGCTCGTCCCCTTTCTGCGACTCCCTGTCGAGTATCTCGATGAGCACGTCGGTGTCCAGCAGTATCAACCTCTCTTCTCCTCCCTGCGGGCCGACAACTCGAGGAGCATCCTCTCTTTGTCGGTGAACTTGACCCTCCCCCTGAGCCTTTTGAGCGCCTCCATGGAGCTCCCCCCCTCGACGAGCCTCGAAAACAGGTCGCTGAAGCTCTCGTCGGGGTCCTTCACTGCGACGAGCTTCTTGTATACCTCGTCCTTTATCGTTAGGGTCTTGGTCACGCGGGATGTTCTGTTTAAACATAAATATAAACATAGAGTGCGGAGCATGGCAGGCGCCTTCCTCTTCCGGACCGGCTCGCCAATTTTCGGATCGCCTCGATGTACGAGCCCTTCCTGGTAGTGGAGAGACCCGTCGAGTCGACGACCACGGTCAGAGGGTCGTCGCCCGTCCCGTCCGTGATACGGTCCAGGTACTCCGGCTTCTTCCTCTTTAGCACCCTCCTCCTGATCTGTGTGAAGTGCATCTCTTCAACCGTTCTGAGGTGTTCTGAAAGTCATCCCCTCGATGACCCTGTATGGCGCGTTCAGGCCCACCCTGAAGAAGGAGAGGAACTCGATGTAGGAGTCGGGGAATTCGTAGGGCCTCCCCCTCTTGTCGCCGTTCATCGTCTTCAGCTCGTCGTTCCATCCCTTGGCGAAGCCCAGGTCGAAGAGGACCCTCCCGCCAGGGACTCGTTGTAGTCGTGCCACGACATTCCTCTGGGCATGGCTCGAACATGAGGCGTCGACAGA
>JAKAPN010000108.1 GCA_021822995.1 archaeon | reverse complement strand
GCACTGTGGAGCCTGTCCCCCACGATTGCGGCGTTGATCACGTCCGCTTTCTTCAGTCGTTTGAGGTCGTTCGCGATCTGCTGGTAGTCGGCATGGTGTGTTACGTCCTTGTTCGCCGCGTGCATCAGCGCCTGTGCAATCGCGCCCCAGACCTTCTCACAGACCAGCCTGAGGACAGCTTCGTCATGCGACTTGTCGTATTGGGCCATCTCTATCCTTGCCTCTTCCAGGAACCGCCTTGCTATCTTCAGCTTGGTCGGGCCAGCCTCAGTAGTCATCACGACTACTGCTTCTCTACCGGCTTCGCCTCTCTTACATCCTTGATGTTGAAGGTCCACCCGACGGTGCCAAAGGCACCCGTTTCAATCACTTTCTTTACCACTTGGCGTGCCTCCCTCCGCGCTTCGTCCTCGTCGTCCGCTGCCACCCCCAGACGCATGTCCACAAGGCCATCGACCAAGTAGATCTTCTTCTGCTTCTGCATGAAAGCGATACTCCATACAGCTCTTATTAAGATATCCTGGGGCGGTTCGGTTTTGTGCCATCTTCGGTTGTTTCAGGGCGGTTGGCCGCAACCAACCGACTTCGGTGGGGAACCATTTCCTGAATAACTCCCGCATGAATGGCGGGTCCAGAGGGAGAGGTTCAAGGTTCAGAGAGGGTGGAAGAAGATGGAGACACCAATCCCCGAAGGGCAGAGAATCCATTACAACTTCGTGAAGCCGCACATGGCTCTTGAGGGTCAGACTCCAGCGCAAAGAGGCTTGTTGAATAACTACTGTGTCTATGATAATTCTACCTGGTTGTCTGGCGAGCCACTCCTGTGCGACTTGGCATAGATCTGGTCTGATTCGGAGTTATTCAACACCGCTGCGCAAAGAGCAGGGATAAATCTCCCAAAGGGAAGGGGGAAGTGGTTAGACCTGCTTGAGTTCGTCCTCAGTAAAGACGGGAAAAAATAGCGGCAGTCCAGTAATCAGAGACTATGCAGGCTCAATGAGTGTTTGGAAGCGGGATGAGTGGAAATGCCGCTACTGCGGTGCTGACCTCTCAAAGTGGCCAGACTGGCTCAATTTGACCATTGACCACGTGATCCCAAAGAATTCGAAAAATCGTGCGGGTTCAAAACCGAAGGGGGACATAGAATCGACCGAGAACAAGGTTACAGCATGTAGGTCTTGCAACACAATGAGGAATCAGACAGCCTATAAGATTCCATCTGCAGCATCATTCGAGGAACAAATCAAGATTGTATTTGAGGAAAAGAAGGAGCAGATATTGCAGAGACGTAATGATTTCATGGAGTTTTACCGTGCCCACGTAGCGAAACAACCGCCCTGAAACAACCATCCAAGACAACCGAAGATGGCACAGAACCGGCGGTTCTGTCACAGTAGATGCGAATAGGCGCCCCAATCGGGGTATTCTGGGCCGAAACACGATATGTGGACATCGATACTCTAGGACGCAGTATTCTTCAGCTTCAGTAGCCTCTTCCTCCTAGCCCTATGCCTTCGTTTCCTGTCTCTTTCGTACCTCCGGACGAATTCACGCTCTTTCCTATTCAGGTGGCTGAACGGTATCTCGCCAGCGAAGTACTTGGCGACCGATGAGGGGAACGGCCTTCCCTTCGGCATCAGGCCCTAGTGTCCACATACCATATTTAGACCGATTCCACGGCCCGAAGGTGCGACTCGGACATAACGAGGTTCTACAACCAGGTGAGCAGGAGGAGGGGAGAGAAGATGGCCATAGTGGCGGCGGCGAGGAAGCTGATGCGGACGGTGTACGTCATGCTGAAGGAGGGACAGGCCTTCAGGCTGGATGGCTGACAGCCAGAGCCCCTCGGGTTCTTGCGCCACAGAGCGCGATTTGACAGGTTGGGCCGCAGGCTAACACGGAAGCCACAGTGCCCCAGAGAGGGCGGATAGGAGAGTGCCCATCCAGCAACGGCAGACGTATCAGGGGCTCAGAGGCGACATAGGAGAACCCCTGGGGCCGCTTCCGCTCTATTCCCGTTTCGACGTGGCTTTACGCAGCTCCCGGATTTCCTCCCGCCAATTCAGAAGCTCGCTCCTCGGCACCCTGACGTACTCCTCACCTTCGGCCTCTTCCGTCGCGCTCGGCATAGAAGAGGGGGCGGCCCGCGCCTAAAGCGCCGGCTGGGAGCTCCTACTTCGAGTTGTGTTCCAAGGCGTCCTTTCGCCGAGTTCAGCGAGTCGGCGAAGCGGTACAACGCGAAAGGCCGACAGAAGGATGACAGCATACCGTCGTCCTAGGGCGGGCCCTCCTTGCCCCGCCATGCCCTTCGCCTAACCAGAGTCCACCCTCTCGGTCGCTGCGTGCAAATTCACCCCTCCGTCGCTTCGCTCTTCCACTCCTCTTTGCCCTGCGCTCCTTCGACCCGTCGCGGCTGCTCAGGGCCGTCCCCCGGGGACGGGGGCGCCCTCTGGTTAGGCTCGGGGGGTGTCGAGGAGGCGTAGGGAGGACCTGAGTCAAGGCTTCGGGGAATAAGTGGACGGGCCAGCAGGAGTCTCGCCGGGGCGGAAGGCGTCAAGCTGCTTCGGAGATTCCATCCCTGCCACTGGCAACGCTGCATTCGCGGACAGCTCGACGGCCATACGAGAGCTGTGTGCGACGTCGTCGCCTCTCTTGTCGTCCAAGGCCCTCGCCGCGCCCTGCGGCCAGCCGTCGGCCCCGCATATCGCGCTTGGAGCGACCTCGCGCCTGTCGAACGACACTGGCCCCGCCGAAGACCCGGCTCCGCTTCCCGTCAGGCGCAAGGTGCCTGGTCAGGGAAGCAGCAGGATTGCAAGCAGTTCTCTGACCGCAATGGATTTTATTCCATCTGGAGAGGTCGAGCCCGTGCCGTTGAGCTTCAGAAGGCTGGAAGTACCGGGGTTGGTTCTGGTCGAGGCAAAGAGCTTCAAGGACGGCAGGGGATGCTTCACGGAGGTCTTCAGGGAGTCGCAGTTCATGGAGAACGGGATAAGGGCGAGGTTCGTCCAGGACAACCACTCGCATTCCGTCAAGGGAGTCCTGCGAGGCCTTCACTATCAGTTGAACCCCGGCGCGCAGGCGAAGTTCGTGTTTGTCACAAGAGGGGAGGTCTTCGACGTGGCAGTCGACATCAGAAGGAACTCACGCACCTATGGTAGATGGGTGGGAGAAACCCTCTCTGCGGAGAATCGCAGAGGGATGTACGTCCCTGAAGGCTTCGCTCATGGGTTCTGCGTCCTTTCGGAGGAGGCCGATGTGATCTACAAGGTCACTCGCGAATACGCACCTGGGCTCGGACGGGGGATACGGTGGGACGACAGGGAGCTCGGCATCGCGTGGCCCGTCAAGTATCCCATACTGTCTGAGAGAGACTCATCCCTGCCCCTGCTGCGAGACGCAGAGAACAACTTCCAATTCGCGGAAACGACTGGCGTGAAGCCCGCGTGAAACTGGTTGTCACCGGCGGCCTCGGCTTCATTGGGAGCAACTTCATCAGGCAGGTAGTCGACGACGATTCGTTCTCCAAGGTCGTTAACATAGACGCCCTCCACTATGGCTCGGACCCGCGGAACCTGGCGGAATTGCACGGGAATGCCCGCTACGAATTCATCAGGGGGGACATCGCCAATCCAGGGTTCGTCAGAAGACACGTCCGCAGCGCTGACGCGGTGGTGAACTTTGCCGCGGAGTCTCATGTCGACCGCAGCATCGCGGGTCCCGCACCGTTCGTACGGTCGAACATCATAGGGGCATACAACGTGCTTGAGGCGGTCCGTGAGAACGGCGTCGGCATGCTGATTCAGGTTTCGACCGACGAGGTCTACGGCTCGGCGGAGGCTGGAGAGGCTTTCGATGAGGGGAGCATGTTGAACCCCAGCAATCCCTACGCAGCCACCAAGGCTTCTGCAGAGGCCCTGGCCATGTCATATCACAAGACGTATGGGACGAGGACGGTAGTCACAAGGTGCTCGAACAACTTCGGGCCGTATCAGTTCCCGGAGAAGCTTATCCCGAAGACGATAATCCGGGCCTTGAAGGGGATGAAGGTCCCCGTATACGGGAAGGGAGTCCAGTCGCGGAGTTGGATATATGTTCTCGACCACGTAGAGGCCCTGAAACGCGTCCTGCTGAAGGGGAGACCTGGCGAAGTCTACAACATAGCGGCGTGGAGCGAGATGACCAACCGGGACCTCGTCGAAAGGGTCCTGTCCCTCATGGGCAAAGACGGGGATTTGATCGAGAACGTCGAGGACAGACCGGGGCACGACAGACGGTACTCGATCGACGCGTCGAAGATACGGCGAGACCTCGGCTGGAGGCCTAAACACGAGTTCGACGAGGCGCTCCGCGAGACCGTCGACTGGTACCTCAACAACAGGTCGTGGTGGAGGCCACTTGCCACAAGGAGCGCGCTGCATGAGGCGCCATGGAAGCTGCGGCGAGGATGAAGGTACTTCTCACGGGGGCGACGGGGCTGGTGGGACGGGACCTGGCCTTCGCCGCGGCCAAAGGGGGGTTCGAGCTGCTGTCCGCGCAGCACGCCTGCCCGCCGGAGTGCGGAAAGCCCGTCCTGCTCGACCTGAGTTCTTCAGACAGCATCAGGAAGGCCTTTGCGGCGAACAGGCCAGACGTAGTCGTCCACGCCGCTGCGTGGACCGACGTCGAAGGGTGCGAGTCGAACAAGGAGCTCGCTCTGGCTGTCAACGCGAAGGCCACTGAAGCAATTGCCATTGAAGCGAAGAGGACCGGCTCGCACCTCGTCTACGTCTCGACAGACTACGTCTTCGACGGCTCGAAGGGTGCGTACGACGAAAAAGCAG
>JAKAPN010000107.1 GCA_021822995.1 archaeon | reverse complement strand
CGATCTCGAGCCTGAGCGTGCCCAATAGAATGCGAATTGGCCGTTCATTCCTACTGAGCAAGGCAAAGGAAGCCAAAAAGAACAAGAAATACACCAAGGCGCCGAGACCCCAGTAGTTCACTGGAAATGGAATGATCCACCTCAAGGTCATCCAATAGGCAAGAGCAACAGAGCCCGCAATGGGCGTCGCACCCCAATTGAAATCTATCATTACGTTTCCAACGAACCCGAACAAAGATACCACCATGATTCCTATCGCAATTGCATTCAGACCGTTCAAGTCGACAAAATAGCGATTGTTCAATTTCTTGATGCACCATTAGATGTGTCCATCTGTCAAAAGGGGAAGAAGCGCCGCCACGTCGAACTCGCGTTCCAACATGGGAGCGCCTCTGACTGTTGCTTAGGTGAATGCCCCTGTGTATGTGCTAGTAGTTCCGTCCGAAAGAACTACCGAGAGCGTGTATGCTTCGCCAGCGTTGGCGGCTGCACAGCCACTGCTGGTGAAAGTTACTGGTGTGGTCGCGCCTGCAGACAATGTGGTAGACGTTGCACTGATCGCGCATGAGGTACCGCCGTAGTTTAGGCTTCCAGATGAAGTCGCGCCATTGGCGGTTCCTGAGTTGATTAATGACACGCTGAAACTGGCAATGCTGGAATGTGAGATACTAGTAGCAGTGCTTACTGTGATGTTTGCCTTGTTGGCTGCGCTGCCGAAGATGCCGAAGATGTACCCCAACACTGCCGCGAAGGCGATCAGGGTGGCTGCGATGATGAGGACTGTTGCGATGATTGGCGAGATAGCTTTTCTTCGCTTTCCCGAGATTTTCATTAGGCTTCCGTGCTGGCCGAGAATATTAACACTTCAGGAGAGCGGCTATGGATGCCGAATCCATATCCCTCAAAAGTTTCACGTATCATAAGACCCGGCGTGCCTGGAGCGAGCTTTGAGCCCTTCGACAGGGAGCGCCGGTTCGTGTCGGCCCTGGACATCCACTGGATACAGAGGGCCCTCTGGCCGCTTCTCGCGACGTTCGTGATCCTGAACTTCTCGGACGCGCTCACCACGCTGTTCGCGGCTGCCATGGCTGAGGGCTTCGTCGAGCTCAACCCCCTGGGGGCCCAGCTCTTCAGGCTCGGCCTCGAAGGGTTCATGCTGGCGTACCTGCTGAAGTTCGTCGTGATCGTCCCCCTCTTCTACATGGTCGCCCTGCGCAGGTCAGACCCCAAGGACGACTTCCAGGTGAGGCTCCTGAAGTTCACGGCCTTCGTGGTCCTCGTGGCGGCCGACCTCGGCCTGGGCGCCATCGTCCTCGGGAACAACGTCCCCCTCCTCCTCAGCCACCTTTAAGCCGCGCTAGACTGCCCTGAAGTTGGCCGCGAAGGCGAAGACCTCGCGCTTCTCCATCCCTTCGACTATCACCCCCTCGGGGACCCCTTTGTAGACGAACAGGGTGTAGGACTTCGTCCCCTGCTGGCTGAGGGTGTCCACCTCCTGGAACGACTTCAACGCGTCCGACAGCTTCTCCACCCGGCTCTTGTAGTCGTCGACGATCCTGAGGGTCACCTGGGCCAGCGCCCCCTTCGGGTCCGAGGAGTTGACCGGCAGAGAGCCCACCTTGAACCACCCCTTCGGCGCCTGCTGCCCTCCTTTCTCCTTCTTGGAGTCCTTCTCCTGCTTCTCCTTCCCCTGGGATGACCCCTGAGGGGACCTAAGCTGCTCGCCGAGCTGGTGGCCGTACTCTTCCTGCCTCGTCTTGTAGTACTGCAGCATCGCCTCCATGTACGCTATAGCGCTCTCCTTGCTCGGAAACTTCACCAGGCCCGAGTTCAGCTCGAGGTTGTCGCGGAGCATCGCGGGCCGCCTATTCCTTTTCTAGCGTGTCTTTCACGAGGTCTGATTCGACAGAGTCGTAGAACTGCTTCCTCGAGTCCTTGACCACCGAGGTCCCCTCCTTGAACTCGCGGAGTATCTTCTCCACCAGGTAGAGCCTCTCCTCTGCCCCCTTCTTCCTCTCGGTGATCTTCACCCTGAGCTTCGGCGCCCACTCCTGGACCACGTTGAGTATGTCCACGGGCTTCAGGTCCGACAGCGGCTTCGAGAACGGCTTGCCGTCGGCGTCCAGCCCGATTATCACGGCGTCGGCCCCTATGATCGCCTGCTTGACGTGGTTCAGCGGCTCGCCGAGGGAGACTGGGCGTATGGATATCGCCGTCCCGACCCCGGCCTGGATCACCTTCATGGACTCGACCAGCTTCATCGTCTGAGAGTATTCCAATTCCTCTATCTCCGACAGCTGGGCCGCGTCGCTCTGGATCTCGCGCATCTCCCGTATGACGGTCTGGGGGTCGGTCGCCTCCTCATCGGCGACCTCCTTCTCCTTTGCTTCCTGGGCCGCGGGCATTTGAAGACAGAATGCCCCGTCATTAATAATAGGTTTGTGAACCAGTAATCCATACGGCGAGAACTGCAAAATCGCACGGCGCATTCTCGCGTCCCCTGTGCGGGTTCCCAGGGAGGCGCAGGCCGCGGCTTGGCCCCCTCACGCCTCGCCCACTCCCGACAGCTCCATGTACGCCTTCGTGAAGAACTTCATCATCTCATACGGGGTGCTGAGGACCGAGTTGACTTTGAAGTACTTCTTCACTTCGGGGCTTTCGACCCCTATCCCCACCAGCATGATCCCCATCTTCCCCGTCTCCTTGATCTTCTCCGCGAGCTCCTCCTCGATCCCCGCGTAGCCCGTGGGGAGGCAGTCAGAGACCACCACCAGGTACTTGCTCTCGACGGGCCTGGAGTTGAGGGCCCTCGATGCGACGGCCAGGGCGTCGGGGAGGTAGGTCCCTCCCTTCTGCGAGAGCCCGCCTATCCTGGACTTCGCGTCGATGGAGTACGGGTCGTCGAAGTCCTTCACAAGCTGGAACGTGTCGTTGAACCCGAAGAGGCCCCACCTGCTCTTCTCCCTCATGACCGTGCTCGCGACCTCAGCGAGGCACGTCGCTATCCCGCGTATCTCCAGAGACGACTTCGACACGCTCTTACTCGCGTCCACGAGTATGGCCCAGGCCTCGTCCTTCAGTATCGGCTCCTCCCGGACGAAGACGTCTGACCTCTGCGACCCGGAGGCGACCACCTGCATTGCCATGGGCATGTCCACCTGGCCGCTGAGCTTCCCCGGTTCCTCGTCGGCCACGTTCTTGATGGCCAGGAGCTGGTTCTTGATGTTCCGTATCGGCCCCGCCAGCTCCGCCCTGGCCCTGAGGAAACCGGCGTAGTCGCCGTCGGGGAACACGATCCCGTTCAGCCTCGTGCTAGCCAGGAGCTTGGAGTAATAGTCGGTGACCTTCTTCCTCCTCGCGAACTGGTCCTGCAGCGCAGTGAACGTCTCCTTGAACTCGGGCTCGTCCGGGAGCTCCACCGACGCCCCTCCCTCGACCCCTATGGCCGCCAGGGCCCCTGCGAGCCTGGGCTTTCCCTTCCCCTTCGTCGCCTCGAGGTGGTCCCGGAAGAGGGAGTCCCCCGAATGCGCCTCGGTGTGGGGGAAGGCAGGGATCTGCGGCAGAACCACCTTGTCGAACTGCTTGTAGATCAGGTTGGCCGCCTTCAGGAGGAGGGGGTTCTCGGGGTCCTCGGCCGAGTTCTCGACCATCCCCCGAACCTTCTCGGTGATAGCGAGGATCGCCTGGTCCTCCTCGACCCTCCCCGCCTTGGCCGGGGCGACCCCCCAGAGGGCGACCAGGAGCTTCGAAGCGGTCCTGAGCCCCCTGCTCTCTATGTCGTCGAGGTCGGGCATCCTCATGGCCGCCACCAGGTTGGCGTAGGCGATGTCGGTCATCACCCCAGGCCATTTCTCCCTCGCCGCCAGGGTGATGCGGTAGTCCTCGAGCAGGGACAGGGTGAATATCGCCGGGAAACGCTCCTTCTCCTTCGCCCACTTCGCGAGGGGCTTCAGGTTGCCGTGGGCCAGGTGGAAGGCGGCGTGGTAGAGGGACGCCCTGAAGAGCCTCCAGAGGGTGGCCCACCCCTGGCCGTCCGCGTCGGTGAACAGCCCCTGGACAGACACCACCCCCTCCTTCTCCTGCCTCGGGACAGGTATCTTCGCCAGGAACCCGTCCCCTTCGAGCCCCAGGGTGGGCCTCGGCGCGGTGGCGCTCAGGATCAGCCTGAACCTGCTCTGGTCTGCTCCTGACACGCTGGAGAAGTTGGTCCAGGCGTACTCTAGGATGTTCATTTGGACCCGGCTTTTGCGTCCCCCACGACCATCCGGACGATCCTCCTCACGTTGTTCTGGACCTCGGGGTCGTCTGCCGTGAGGGCGATTATGGTCTCCTCGGCCGCCAGGGCGGGGGTCAGCCCGTCGGCCACGAGGGTCCCCCAGTTGACCAGGTCCCCCACCGACGGGGCGTAGGGGAGGTCGCCGGTCTTGTACTGCCTGCGTATCTCCGCGGCCACCCTGACCAGCTTCTCCGCCACGGGGCTGCCTATCTTGGCGCGCTGGGCTATCATCTCCACCTCGTCGGGGGCTATCTTGCTCCCGACGCTCAGGTAGTCGAAGTCGATCCAGACGGTCATCCTGCGGCGGAAGGCGGCGTTGAGGGGCTTGGTCCCTGCGAACTCAGCGGAGTAGGGGTTCATGCTGATCATCACGAAGCCGTTGGGGTGCCTGGGGATCACCTCGTTGTCCCTCTCGTTGAGGACCATGTGGCCCCTGGTGTCGAGGATCGGGTTGAGCCTGGTGGCTATGTCCTGCTTCATCATGTTCGCCTCGTCGAGGTAGAGGATCCCCCCGTACCTGCACCAGGAGACTATCTGCCCGTCGATCCAGT
>JAKAPN010000106.1 GCA_021822995.1 archaeon | reverse complement strand
GGAGGTCGTAAGGACGTTGAAGGCGGAGGGGAGGACGGTGATGCTGACCACCCATTACCTGGAGGAGGCGGAGGAGCTCGCGGACAGGGTCGCGATCATGAACCACGGCAGGATCGTCGCCATGGGGACCACGGCCGAGATCGAAGCGAGGTACGGCTCGGGACAGCGGATGGTCGTCAGGGCCAAAGAAGACCTGCTGAGATACCTGAAGGAGAACACCAGGCTGGAGGCAAAGGGGGACGGAGGCACCGTGACGATATTCCTAAGGAACAAGAGCGACGCGATTGTGGCGCTGGGTGCCATAGAAGAATCGGGAGCAAGCTGGGACGACCTGACTGTGCGGAGGGACCGGCTCGAAGACGTGTTCCTGCGCCTGGTCGGCGAGAAGGACGCCGCCGGGGAGGGGGCTGAGTAGCCGTGGCCTTCAGCGCCAGCAGGATGCTAGCCGAGCTCAAGGTGTACGCCCGGGGAAACCTCAGGAGCAGGGAGGGTCTCTTCTTCACCCTCGTCTTTCCGATAATCCTGATCATACTCTTCGGAGCGATCTTCTCCGGAGGGGGTTCCGGACCGACCACGGTCTACGTGCAGAACCTGGACGGCGGCCAGGCGAGCACGGCATTCGTCGGCGCGCTGAACAGCACCACGGCCATCGTCCTTCGGCCTGTTGCACAAGACGTGAACTTTTCACAGTACTTGTCTTCTCACTCATCGACTGACGGGATTGTTGTCCCGCAGGGATTCACGACGGACTACGCCACGGGGCAGAAGGTGAACGTCACCGTGTACGGCAATCCTGCATCCACCACCAGCGCGATAGTCTATGGGATCACCAGCGAGATCGTGAACGCGTTCAACCTCCACGGCTCGAGCGGCGTCATCGGGGTGACCCAGAGGACCGCAGTCTCATCCGCCTACAAGTACATCGATTTCCTCGTTCCTGGCCTTATCGGATTCTCCGCCCTCACGAGCCCCATGTTCGCGATCACGAACCTAAGCTCGACCTACAGGAGGGACAAGGTGTTCAAGCTGCTTTCCCTAACTCCGCTCACCAAGACCGAGTGGCTGATGTCGAAGATAATCTGGTACATCTTCACCACCACGGTGTCCTTCGTTCTCATGTCGGCCGTGGGGGCGTTCGCCTTCGGGGCGCACATCACCCTCAACTGGGGGATCGCCGTGTTCCTGGTCCTCGGACCCTTCTTCTTCGTGTCCCTGGGGATGCTGGTGGGCACCATATCCAACAGCCCCGAGTCCGCTTCGGTGGTGGGCAACTTGGTGACGTTCCCTATGATGTTCCTCTCAGGGACGTTCTTCCCGGTACAGTCCATGCCGATGTACCTGCAGGCTGTGGCCCACGTGCTCCCGCTCTACTACCTGATCGAAGGGCTGACAAACGTGATGATCTACGGAAACTTCGCTGCTGCTTACTTCGATATGGGGCTGATATTCGTCATATCCGCGGTCACGTTCGCGCTGGCGGTAAGGTTCTTCCGCTGGCGTGAAGATTAGGTCCAAGGCTTCCCTGGCATTCTGTCCCGTTAGGTCGAGCGGGAACGTCCGAAGCACTGCGTGAGCTGAGCGCGCTCTCCTTCATGGGCGCCCTTCCGAACCGTGCGCGTCGAGCAAGGCGTCGCGTGCGAGCAGGGTAAGGTTTCATAAGAGGTCCAGAACTCAGGCGTGAGGGCTTCGATGGGAAATATCCGCGAAAAGACCGGGACAGGGGTGTGCGGCTGCAGGCACCTCGCGGATGCTCACGAAGTGCTGTTTCAGACGATTTACGCGACCAAGCGAGGGCGGTGCACCGTCGAGGGCTGCGAGTGCCAGTCATATGTCAGAAACCCGAACTATCGCGTGGTGGGGCTGTAGTCCGGGACTGGTCTTGGTTCTGGGCACTTCGTGAACGGTCCCCGCACCAAACGCCGCAGCGAGTTGGCTAGGGTCCCTTTTCCGCTGTATCTGGTCCTAGTCCGTATTTCTTCGCCGCCGCCGACTGCAGGACTCTTATCGCCTTGATCTGCTTCGCCATCCTCCTTCCGAACGTCAGGTCCCTGAGACCAGCGTAGAGCCAGAGTAACGAGACGGCCAGGCTTACGGCTCCCGCGACCATTAGGCCCGGATCCAGAAGGTCTACGGTTTGCGTCGTCACTCCAAGCACGTACGGGAGGATTACGAGCTGCACGAAATAGCTGACGGCAAAGTATCCCCCGGCAAGGGTGGCTATCACAGCCAGCACGGTGATCTTCCTCCCGCCCTTCTCCATGTGCTGGATGAACTCTTCTTGGGCTTCGATGATGGAAACCGCGGGATCGGCGTCTTCTCCCATGGGGCGCTTCACCTCTTCCTGTCCTTATAACGCATGCTCACAAGTTGTCACTGCAGCGCAGAGAAAAGTAGCTTCAGTGCAGAGTCGAGGTGGCTCAACGCATCCATCCCCCTGGTGGTAATCGAATACACCTCGTGTCCCTCACGCTGTTCCATCTTGATCAGCCCTCCTGCGCCAAGGTATCCGAGGTATTCCCCAAGCCTCCCGTACGGGACGTTGGCTACCCGCGCCAGCCTGGACGGGATCTGCGGCCCAGAGGCCATCGCCCTGAGGAGCTCCCAGCAGATCACCGTGGTGTCCCTGTTCTTCAACCGCCGTGAGCGCGCACCGGCATGATATGAACAAGTTGAGAGCACAACTTGTTCTATCAACTTGTGCGTCAGCGCCATAAGCAAAACGAGCTTACTCCGGCACATTGACCGCGAACACAGGGCCTGGTTGGCTCGGCTATCCTTTGGGCAGGGGAGAGAGCCGAGTGAGCATCGGCGGACTCGGCGACCGCGTGCTCCTTCTCGGGAGGCAGGCGGGGGCGATCTCAACACTCTTCGCTTATGCCGGCGCGGAATCCGGCGCCAGGCTGGCGATCCTGGACGTCGACGGTTCGGTCTCGCCCGAGGTGCACGGGTACTTCAGAGCCTTTGACTACCGGTCGATGCTCTACGAGGCGTACCACCTGGAAGGGGACGACGCGATGCACGGCCAGCTCGTGGCGTCCGCCTACGCCGCCGCAATGGACCTGGCCCCTGAGGAGGAGTCCGTGCTTTCCGCCGCCCTGCAGAAGCTGTCCGAGCAGAACGACCTTGCTACGCCTTCAGCACTCTACGACGCCGTCTGCGCTGTCGAGGGGTTCAGGGGATTCTATGTTGACAAGCTGAAGGGGCGGATCGGGTCGCTCAGGCACCTCGACACGACCCACGCCGAGGGATTCGACGTGCTCATGCGCGGTGGCTGCCTGGTGAGCTTCAGATCGGCGCCATATCCCCTGGCATGCGAGCTTGCCGCTGACCTATACATCGCGAAAGTGCTCCACCTGCTGAACTCATCCTCTGTTCGCCCCGACGCGCTCCTTGTCACAGGCGCCCATCGCCTGTTCAAGGACCTCACCCGCTTCCAGCACTCGGGGAGGCTGTTGTCCCAGCTGCTGGACGCGCCTATCCCGCTCATCCTCTCGTCGCGGACCCCCGCGCTCCTGAACGACCGCGTCATGGAGTCCATGGCTGTCAGAGTCTACTCCAGCGAAGCCTGGAACTCCAGAAGAGACGTGAGGTGGCCGCCGGCCCTGTCCAGCGCGTACACGGCGTGCGACGACAGATCCGGTGCCATCATCGGATTCGTCCCGCGGTTCATCAGGGCGAGAGCGCCTCGCGAAGAGTCCGTTCTCTTGGGGACACCTGTCAGGGCGAGCTCCGAGCTCACGCTGGCGATCCTCGGAGAGGTCTCGAAGTTCGATGCCGCCAACAGGCAGTCGGTTGTCTCTTACCTCGCACCGCAGTTCTTGGCGGTGGACATAGGCGCAGAGGTTGACAGGCTCCATTCCGAGGGATATCTGGTGATGGAGCCCAAGCAAGACGGGAACGGGCCAAAGATCCTCGCTTACACCATGACCGAAGCCGGCAGGAAACTCCTCGAGGAGCTGAGCAGCTGATGGAGCACCTCAGGACCGAGTGCGCCGCCGTGGACGCTCTCACGGACGGAGGGCTGGCGACCGGGACCATCACCCAGATATTCGGGGAGAAGGCGCTGGGGAAGAGCATAATCTCATTCCAGGCGGCGTGCTCAGTCGCCGCTTCCGGAGGAAGTGCCGTCATCCTTGACACAGAGCAGTCCTATTCCAGCTATCTCGTCCCATACTGGCGCGACAGGATGGCGGGTCGGTTCGGCAAAGAGTTCACCGTCTCCGAAGTGAAGCTGGAAAGAGCTCCCAAGGTCTCGCCCAGACGCAAGCCCGTCACCCGGGGCCAGCTCATCAACGCAGTGGACTCGGCACTGGCCCACCTCGGGGTATCCTATACCGACGCGCACCTCAGCGCTGTAGCAGACCTGTTCTCGCCTGACTTCTCAGTGGAGCTGCCTCCGAGGGGGCCTTCCGTCTTGCTCTTCCAGACCCCCGAAGTCGTCGACCTCCTGAACCTCCACGGCGTCGACGCTGCCCGAGAAGTCTCAAGCGGCGGAAGGGTGGAGCTGAGGATGCGACAGACGCCGACCTATCACTCCCCCCTCCACCGCATAATCAGCGAGACTGGAGCCAAGCTCCTCGTGTACGACTCCATCTCTGCGCCCTTCAAATCAGCTTTCCCAAGCACCCAGGACCTCCCTGCGCGCAGCGCGGGGCTCGCGATGCTCCTTGCCCACGCTCAACGGCTGTGCGTCGATTTCGGCATAGCTGTATTGGTGACCAGCCACGTCTCAATCGACCCCATCAACCCCTGGGACAGGATCCCATACGGGGGCGTCATCCTCGGACACGACGCGAAGTTCTCGCTCGAGCTTACGAAGTCGACAGCCTCCAGGAACAAGGACAGAGGCCCCGAGGCGGTAA
>JAKAPN010000105.1 GCA_021822995.1 archaeon | reverse complement strand
GTTTGAGGAGGATTTCGTCAAGTTCATCGCCGAAGTGAGCGGGACCTCGGCGTCCTCCACCACCGCATTCTGGCGGGACTCCCTTCGCAGGTTCCTTGAAATCAACCGTGTGAAAGGAATCGACTGGGATTACGTCAACCAGTTCATCCCGAAGGTGAGGAAGTCGGGCCAGGACAGGGCGCCGACGCTCGACGAGATTCGCAAGGTGGTGACGGTCGCAGACCTCAGGACGAAGTGCCTCATACTCTTCCTGACATCGTCCGGCGCGAGGATCGGATCGATAGAGTATCTCCACTGGAGGGACATACAGGAGGTGGAGTTCGAGGGGTGGAAGCTCGCCAGGGTCACAATCTACAGAGGCGAACCTGAGGAGTATGACACATTCGCGTCGCCGGAGTGCTACGAGTACCTCCTGAAGTACAGGGAGATTCGCGAGAAGGTGGGGGAGATCATCACCCCTGCGTCCCCGATCTTCGTCAGGGAGGTGAACAAGAGGAGGTTCGACCAAATCAAGGTGAGGCCGGTCGGCGTCAGGACACTGAAGAATCAGATGGGAGAGCTACTGAACCAGATGAAGATGCGTGAGAAGCTTACCGACACCAAGAACTACCGGAGCTACGAATGGAAACAATGTCATTCGTTCCGCAAGTTCTTCAAGACAAGGATGGAGATGTCCGGGGTCAAACCCATCATAACCGAGATGCTGATGGGCCACACAATCGGCGTGTCTGGAAGCTACATGAAGCCTACCCAAGACGAGATGGTGAGCGAATATGCGAAGGCCGTCCCCAACCTGACAATTCTTGGGGAGATGGGAGAGAAGGCAGACAGGAATGTCGAGTTCAAGCGGGGGATCCTGCAGAAGGTGGGCGGGTACAGCAAGGAAGAAGTCGACAAGCTCGACCTGGCGAACATGGAGGACGCCGAGATTCAGAAGATGGTGAAGGAGAGATTCCTCGGCGCCATGGCGAACAACGGGAGCCGCCAGAGGGTCGTGCCGATCGGAGAAATTGAGACATACCTGACGCAAGGGTGGGAATACGTCGCGGCCCTGCCCAACGAAAAAGCGATACTGAGGCTACCCATTTGAGACACAAAGAGCGGACTCGCCCTTTACTTTCAGCACTCCCTCTCCCCTGTCGGACCAGCGAAGCGAGGCTGTGCTAAAACGTGAGCAAGCCCCCACCGGCCTCCCACGAGAAGTCTATGGGTAGCCACATTGGCCGCGACCGAAAATTCCTGTCGTTCTTCTCGAGACTCTGGCAGAGAAAGCTTGAGAAAGTCAGGTTGAGCCCGCTGAAGGTCCTCCTCTACCTTGACAGATATCAAAAGGGGACGCGGGCATCCACTCCAGAGAGGCTCGGGAAAGAGATCGGCATCGGGGGGTATGACACGATCAAGAACAGCTACACTTGGTTATCCAATCATGGATATGTCGCTCTAGCGCCAGGGGTGCCTACGGTCGAAGGCGTGGCCGAGATGATCGACCCCAACGAACTCGTCGTTACGCCTCTGGGTAGGGACGCCCTGAAGCCTTTCCTTGCCGCCTTCAGCCTGCAGGAAGTCGCAAGCATAGCACTTGCCATGCTGGGGCTCGGCTTCGTCCTTGGCCTGACCGAGGTAGTGTTCCAGATGTATCCATCATACTTCTGGGGCTTCGCCTTGCTGGATCTTGCATTCGGTATTGCTGTCTCCTATGTGACATCCGTGGCCCTAAGGGAGGCGAGGGTTAGGAAGAAGGAACGCGTCGCCTCTTTGATCGAGAGCGTGACTGACAGGGGCTGAGTAGATAGCCTCCGAATCAGAGTGGCGCCAAAGCATCTCTCGTGTCGGGTCCTCTGATTCAAGGGCGAACAACGGGGCTTTCTACCCATCTCACATGCCACAAAATATCGACATAAGGGTCCTGAAGAATTTCGTCAGCACGAAGTTCGGGTCGTCTTCCCTCCTC
Organism: archaeon; assembly: GCA_021822995.1. Lineage (GTDB taxonomy): Archaea > Thermoproteota > Nitrososphaeria > Nitrososphaerales > Gagatemarchaeaceae > UBA183. Next base: position 2,943 of record JAKAPN010000105.1, on the reverse strand, counting down.
AGGAAGGTGATCGTCGCCGAGCCTGACTATCTGCCAGCGGAGGAGCTCGTCGGCAAGATCGGAACCTGGCTGGCGATCCTGAGGGAGGAGTCGCCATGAGCAGCAAGCAGACGGAGCTGACGGCTGGATCGGCGCAACAGGTCGTTTCGCCGGTGGAAGCCCTGTCGCAGGCGTTGAGGGGGGCAGGGGCCGGCCGCGTTCTGGTCTACGCGAAGTGCCCCGTGACAGGGGTCCACTACTGCCTCGGGCATCTGAAGAGGGTGAGGAGCCCATTCCATGCGGTCCCCCTGACCCTCATCTACAAGCGGAGCCTCGGAAGAGGCAGAGGCTTCGGGACCATAGCGGAGTCTCCCCTCGTCCCAACTGGCATCTACCTGAAGGTAAGGGAGCTGCTGAAGAGATACGTCGGATTCGCGTCCGGGGTCAAAGGGTTCAGCGAACCTACTTCGAGGTGCGATTGTGGCTCTGTGAAGGCCCCCCTGCTCGAGAAGGTGAGGTTCAGCGACGGCAGGGCGAGGTTCCATTTGAGCTTCGCCTGCTCAAACTGCGGGTCGGTGAGCAGGCCCTGGGTGGCCTACTACATCAACAGGTTCAGGTGGCTGGTGAAGAGGGCGAGGACGGTCAAGGCCCTCAAAGTGGGCGGCCTTCGGTGCAGGAGGTGCGGGGAGAAGGGGCTCCGGGCGCGTTCGAGGAGAGGGGGAGACCTAGATTGGGGGCTGATGGAAGGTGGCCTTCGAGAGGTCGTCGTCCGCTGCGGCGGGTGCAGGTTCACCATCGCCCAGCCCCGTTTCGAGAAGTCGGTGGCGACCGGTGAGGTCGTCGAGGTTCAGGAGGGGGAGAGGTGATCACCACCAGGGAGCCTTGGCTCCGCCCCTTCGAGTTCCAACTGATTCAGAGGATGTACCTCAGGTTCGGGATTTGGAGCGGCGAGGAGCTGATGAACGACCTGGAACACTGGGTGAGAAACGACCCAAGGCAAGAGTGGTGGGTCAACTGGTTCGAGCACTCGGAGCACCGTTTCCACCTGAGGGGCTACCTTGGCAGCCTCGCGGGGGAGTTCTTCTGGTCGGTAACCGATTACTGGGACGCTCACAGGTACGCCACCAAAAACGACGCACAGAATATGCTCAGCACGCAGGAGAGGCTGGGCCCGGCGCGGCTGGTCTGGGAGCACAAGGGGTACATCTCATCAAGAGGCCACTACTCCGTGGACCACTACATTCCTAGGCTGGAGAACCTGTTCTACTTCCGTTTGTCTGGCCAAAGGGCTGGCTCGGAGTGGCACAAGGATATGGTGACCGAGTACGCCAACATCCTCCAGAGCAAGGGGCGCTGGGTCGCGGTGGACACAGGGGCGGTCGAGAGCCAGCTCCCTGACATCAGCGTCTGGACACCCCACTCTCCCACCGAGTGGTGGTCCGGGGGTGCGATAGAAGTTGAGATGGAAGCCACCAGGAAGAGCGACGAAGCGATACTGAGGAATCTGCGCAAGAACGAGAAGAAGGGGGAACCTGTCAGATTCGTCGTGATGTCGGAGAGGGACCACGACCGGGTCCGAGACCTGGTCCAAAAGGAGACCGGGACGCTCCCTGTCCGGGTGGAGAACTACCCGGGGCAGCTGAACCACCTCGTCGAAATCGAGGTGGTCGACCCCCCGTCCGGACACCCATACTACGACTTCCTGCAGTCAGACAAGGTCCCCGGAGAGGAGCAGGCGACCCAGCGGTCCCTCTCTATGCATCCAAAGCTCTTGACCCGGCAGGAGCAGGAGAAGGAGAAGAGGGACCGGGAAGAGGCGGAGATGCCGGGGAAGTGGGAGCTGGCCTGGCAGCTCCATGAGCGGGGGGACGACACCATGTTGACCCGACTGAGGAGGGCGGAATACCAGAAGAAACTGGCGGCGGAGGACGAGCGCTGGCTTGCCGACAAGCGGAAGAGGGGCGGTCCTTTCAGGCTGGTACCAAGGCGCCACTGGCCAAAACCCGATACCTAGAGTAAAGCCGCCTGGAAGTCCAGCCTCGCGCCTCCGTAGAAATCCGTCAATCCCTGCAGTCTGCAACCCGAATTCTCGAGAAGTTGTGGTTCTGATTCCGAAGGACTGCAAAAATTGTGACTTGGCCTGACTGCCGGCAGGCTTGACATCGAATGACTGTCGCGACTGTTATTATTTCTACCATCTACGTCAAATGCAAGGCTGCCGCCGGCCAAGCTCCTTCCAGAATCAGCAATCCAACTGCTCTGGCGGCAATCTCAGTACTCGGAGATGCTGATGTTGATTCCGGCTTGCTCGGGCCTGTCCACCGGCTTCTTGTTGGCCTCGAGGCGGTAGACGCAGTCGTCATCTTGGATCAATCCGAGACCGTCCAGCTTCACTTGGCTGTCGGCCTTGGTCTGCAGCGAGTCGAGCACCAGCTTCAGCATGTTGTCGAGGCCCTTCTTCACGATGGTGTCCGAACTGCCTTCCCTGGGCTTCTCAAGGTCGAACTTGACGGACACCTTCACCCGCTTGTCGCGGAACGCTTGCCTTGCTGCCTCGAGCTCGTTTGGCTTTGCTTCCTTGATCGCCTTTGATGAGTTCCTCCTTCCTTTCATATCTCCGCTTTCCTCTCGAGCCGGACATCGGCTTCGTGGTGACCCTTACTTCAAACTTGTATCGGTCCATGCTCTAGCTCCGTTCCTTCACACTGACCTCTTCGGGCCACTTCACGTCCAGGATCCTGTAGGACACCGTGAGTCGGCGGGGACAGGTTTGCTCTTTGGCGGTAATTTCTCCTCTTCGGGATGGTCGGGCTCGCTTTCTGAGAAGTTGTGTAGAAGTCCAACCCCCAGACGCCATCGGGACAGCCCCAGGTTCTGAGGGAGGAGATGCTTCAAATAGCAAGGACGCGACGAGGGTGAGAGCAGGAGATACCAAGGGGCAGTAGTGAACAATCCTTTGCGAGT
>JAKAPN010000104.1 GCA_021822995.1 archaeon | reverse complement strand
CCCTCGAATGGGAAATCGTCGCCTGGCTCGCAGAACTAAATCATTCAAGGACATCGCAACGCTGTGTATAACGCAGATCAAGAAGGGCCAGTCGGGCTTGCCGTAGAGGCGGGCGAGGGTCGCCGCTACCAGCTGGGCGATGGTCTCTGCTTCGGGCTCCTGGCCGTGGCCCGACTTCGGTTCGAATGACCTGTGTAGGGCGTGAGCTAGTTCGTGAAAGAACACGGACCAATCCTCAGTGGCCAGTGCTATGATTTGGCGCTCATAGTCCGTGAGGCCGTAGATGCAGGCCGAAAGGCGGAGGTAGTTCACCTTCATGCCGCACCTTTCTGCGACCTCGAGGAGAGGGGGCGGGTCTCTGGGCTTGTACGTTGGTAGCTCGTCGCCTTCGGTGTCCTCGATGCGAAATACGGGGATTGCCCTGAAGCCTACTAGGACTTCGATCTCTTTTTCGTCGTGTGGGTCTGTGGTGTCGTCGAGGCGTTTCTTGACGAAGACCGGACCGAGAATCCGGAACGCCTTGCCTCCTCAAGGACCTTGAACAGTTCGAAGTTGCTCTCGTCCGCCCTGATTTCGAATTCGGACGGCCCCTTCGGCTCGACCCTCTTGAGGTCGTACCCCTTCCTGGTCAGCGTGGCACCCTTCAGCTCGACCAGGGCGTTCCCGTCCGAGGCGAAAATCGGTATCCTCAGCCGCCTGTAGAACCCGTTGGCGTACGACTTGTAGGGTCTCTCTCTCCCGTCCACCAGCACCCTGATGTCGTCCTCTGTCTCCTGGCGCACCTCCACGACGACATCGCTCAGTCTGTCCAGTGTGGGATGAATCATCGAGATACAGGAGCTGACCTCCCTGAGGTTCCTCCCCTGCGCGATGAAGACCTGGGCGACCGAGGCTATGGCGGCCTTGGTGGGGCCCAGCTCCTCCATGACCTTGACCGCGAGCGTCTCCGCGTTCCGCTTCGCGGCAGCCTTCGCCTCGGGGGAGGCGTTGAACTGCTCGACCAAGAGGTCGATCTGCTTCCGCAGGGGCCCCATCCCCTGCTCTTGCTGCATCGAGAGGGAGTAGGATCCGTGCGCCCTCGCCCCGACGCTCCTCCCGAGCACCCGCGACAGCTCGTCCCTCTCAAGGGGGGCGGCTCCCACCGGGCTGGAACCCTCCTTGAATCCGGTCCCACAGGTTCCACAGAGGCCGTCCACCAACGGAGACCCGCACTCCTCGCAGAGCTCGAGGGGTTCGTCTCCCTGTGGCATGAAAGGGGACGGGATGGGGCCTTTTAAGGCGGAAAGAGTCTTGCATGACAAATCTCTATAATGCCCGACCGTTTTCCCGCTGTAGTAAACATTTAAACGTAACGTAATGCTAGCGTAGTTCTATGCCAGACAGACGGTTCAGAACAATTACCGTTTCGGCCCAGCTGTACCAGCAGGTCCAGGAGAAGGCGAAGAAGGAGAAGAAGCCCCTTGCGGGTTTCGTCAGTGACATCCTCGAGGTCATGCTCTACATAGAGGAAAGGTTCTCCAACTACGCGCCGTTTCTGGAGCTGATCTCCCTCGGGGAGGACGAAGTCGTGATACGTGACAACAAGAAGGACAGGATCGTGGGCGTGAAGGCGAAGTCGGCTGACGGGGGGAAGGTCAAGTTCTACTGCGAGCTCGACGCCTCTGACTACTGCCAGCACACGGCCTTCGCGGCTGCGCTCCCGCAGGTCAGGAACGCCCTAAGGCGCTAGACCCACATTCAAGGCGGTCTCGATGCTCCCGCCAGACTTCGTCAGGTACTGGGAGGGGAAGGGCCTTCAGAGGCCCTACTGCTTCGAGTGCATCCGCTTCGCCCATGAGATGTTCACAGCCAGAGGGATTTGCTGGGAGTACGGAGCCTATGTTTCGCTCTATTCCAGCTGCAGGACGTTCGAAAGGAGGGTGGGCTCGTCCCCGCCCATCGTTGATGAGAACCTGATCAAAGAGAGCCACAGGTTCGGGCTCGCCGAACTAGTAAAGTAGAGAGGTCCTGCTCACACTGTCACTTTCGCCCAGGACTCTCCTCCTCATCCAAGTCTGAAACTGGTCGGACGTTAAGAGTGGTACCGAAGGAAGAAGTCCTGATTGACTTCCGATAACTTCGTCGAGCGCGTCCACGCCTACTCCAAGTGGCTCCTTGGACTCGAAACTGGCCCAAGAGATTGCGGATCAGCTAGGCCTGTAGATGCGCTTTCCAAGCCAGATATCTCTCAATGAGTAATCTGGTCGATATGCTCAGTCTCAGGTTCGAGCCTGGCCTCCAGTATCCAATGTATCTCGATTCGTGTGACCTGCGACGCGGCCTTCCAGTTGCTTCCACCAAGAATACTTTGTGGAGATTCCTGATTTTTCTGCCATCTTCAGGATCGTCGTATGAGAAGAGGAACTTGCATCTCTTTGTTATCAGTCCGGTCTCTTCTCTCAATTCCCGGATAGCGGCGTCCATCCTGCTTTCGTGTCTTCTTGCTCCTCCACCAGGGAGCAGGAATATGCCCCTCTTCCCCGCGACGACGAGGACTCCGTCCGGGGTATCTACCACCGCGGTCCCTCTCCTCCTCACAATACTGCGGGGCTGGAATCGGGGAGTTTGATGAATCCGACTCCCGTAACCGCCCTGCCCAGGCCTAGAGTATACCTGAGCCCCGTCATGAATCCTAGCGGCCTCCTCGAGTTGCGGAAGGGTGGCAAAGTCCCTCCCCTCAGAAATCAGCCTTACGAGCACGTCAACATCCAAAGGGCGGTACCTGACTACTTCGGCACACACATTTACGGTCCTGTTCTTCTGACTGATGAAGGGAAACTGCCTGAGGCTGTTGTTGTGCTTGTCGCCATGAATTAGCCACGCACCCGAGTCCGACCTGTTCTTGGGATCGTGCCTCAGTTCGAATTTGATTCCTCCGCGTTCCATGAATCCTCCTTCCTCACCTAGACCCGACGGGTCATGATTGCCCCGAATGATGACGATTTTGCCGTTCAATTGGTTCATCACGCTTCGGGTCCGTTCCAATGCATCCGGACCGGGAACTCTTCCACTCCACACGACATCACCCAAACAAAAGGTGGTGTCTTCACTCGAGACAGTGTTGTTCCAGTTGTTCACCAGAATCCTGTCCATTTCCGCGGCATCGAGGAAAGGCCTCGCGCAGTGACTGATTATGTTCCCGTGACCGAAGTGTGTGTCGGAAATCAGCCAGGTCTTAGGGCCGCCGCTTGTGACGTGTGCCCGGGAATCAACCTCGATGTAGTTTCTCTTCCGATATTTGTCCAGGTCCTGCGAGAGGAAATACCTGGACAATGCCTGGCTGCGGGTCAGAATCTTGTCCATGAGGATGTCATACTCGTAGACTATCTTTCCATTGCCAAGAAGAGGAATTCGCCATGCCTCACTCGGGAGGTAAATTCGACGCAGTCCCTCAACTTCCGGTCCCAGTCTCGAAGTCTCGGACGGTCCCATCTTGAAAGCCACAGCGGCGTGGAACCAGAAGTTGTCGCTCGATGCCTCGTTAAATTGGAGCCTCCCAGGAGCTGACTCTATCTGACTTCGAATTGCGGCATACATCTGAGCCCTGAAGTCCTTCAACTCCGGTGACGGTCTGATCCTGAAAGCGAGGACGTGCCCGGTCAGAGACTGCTTTAGCTCCCACCCGTCGTATTCGTAGGGCAGGGTTTGGAAGTCCCTGGCGACATCCCGCACCCTCTCCATGATTTCGAGTTCAGGCACCCTTGGTCGGAAGTTGTAGACCAGCGTCAGGTGCGGAACCTTGTGCACGTGATGAAGATGGAAATTCTCTCCGAGATCTCTGATTGCACGTTTTAGTTTCTGCTTTTCGAGAATCGGCCGGATTTCGATTAGCTTGTCATATGTCAACAGAAGCACCTGCCATCGTGTCTCATGTGAATATCGAGACGCTCATCCATAGGTTGTCCTGCGAATCGAACATGTAAAGCGTGTACACTCCGCTCCCGTACTTCTGAGTGAAGCCAGACAGCGAAAAGGTCACTGACAGATCTCCCCCGGAATATGCCCACGAATTCGCGTAAACTGCTACCCCGCCATCGCCCGTCGTAGGAGAGCAGATGTAACCGGCTGGGCATGGCGCGAACACAGCTCCTATTGATGTGCCCGGGTCATAGGCGAATGTTGCATCCAGTTGGGATATGGTCATTGGCTGGGGAGTCGGGTCGTATGAGACTGCGATTTCGTTGAGGTCCAGAGTTCTGGAAAGCGTGCCTGTAAGCGTGACAACGCCGTTCGAATAGATGGGTGTCTGTAACTCCACGTAGGAGTTTTCGAAATCTTCCGTGAAATAGAGGGCCGACGTGCTCGGATTCCACGCTATACCTATTGACACTTTGTTGTGGAAAGGATTGAGGATGTTGTCACGGTGCCCGTTGTTGCAGCAGGCTGCATCGTTGTACATCATGCTGTAGTCGGAGTTCGCTATCCCATCCTCCACCGTCTGGAGTGTGCATGCAACCGGGGTCACCAAACTGGAGTCTGGCGGGGAATCCGTGCAGTAGTCGAGGCCGGCGTTTTCAGCGACGTACCCTGTCCCGCCGAGGAGGGTATAACGCATGTAGGGCTTGTATCCCTGCACGTCCCAGTGGCTGAAGTACCCGAAGTATGCCATGGAATCCGAGTGCTGCTGCCCTGATGGGATGGAGCTCAGCGTCAGGTTCTGCAGCCCGTTCTGATTCCTATCTCTATTGATGAGATTCAGGGCGTACTGGGCTAGCTCGGCGTATTCAGACGGATATGATACGTTCGCCTTCCCTTCTGTGAAGTTCGGGTCCGCTATGTTCTCCTGAAACCCCGGAGTCGTACTGGTTGTCAGTTGTGCGGCCGATACGGAAGTTGTGGGGGTCGCTGACGTGGCCGTAAGCGATGTCTGAGTAGAAGATGT
>JAKAPN010000103.1 GCA_021822995.1 archaeon | reverse complement strand
GGGAGTCCCTCCTTCTCCCAGACTGACGATGTTGCCTGCCTCGACAGCTGGAAGTAACTGACGGTATCTCCACAGGCCGGCGGGGAGCGCATCCAGCTGGCTCCTGCTAATGGAGGGAGCCGGGACGCCGGCGAGCATGACCGCTGAGCCGCACTTGTCGCATGAAGGATCCAGAGCGTCGGTCTCCGACTCGCGTGAGCATGCGACGCACCTCACCGTTTGCACGGAGACCAGACGGACCGACCGATATATAGGCTGGAACTTATATGTCATCGAGAGCCGCCCGGCCCTCGAGGCAGTGGGAGCAGAGAGATGGCCGCCGAGTCGGAAGGGGGGAAGGAAGGCCTTGGGGGGGTTTTCCTCCGAGACGCCACGGGAATAGTAAAGGAGCTTTCCGCGCGTGACGTGTTCGCCTGGACTGTAGTTTTCTTTCCCTGGCTCACCAGCTGGGCTGGGATCTTCTGGGTCACTCCTGACTTCTATCAAAACGTGGACTACTACGCAGGGCTGGCGGTTTGGGGCGTCATCGCCCTGGTCATCGTCGTGCTCTATTGGCAGCTGACTTCGATCATGCCGAAGACAGGCGGCGACTACGTGTTCATCTCGAGGATCCTTTCGAGCCCCGTAGGGTTCGTCGCCAGTTTCCTCTTTTTCGTGTCACTACTGATCTCGGCAGGGTCAGGGTCCTACTGGGCGTTCACCGAAGCGGGGACTCAGCTCTCGTTTTCAGGTCTGGTGCTGGGAAACCAATGGATGGCGTCTCTTGGGGCGTCCATGACTCCGGGCGCGGCCGCGTCCCCATGGACCCTGATGGCGGGAGGGATCGCCATACTTGCCCTTGGCACCCTGGTCGTGGTCCTCGGGGGTAAGGTGCTGAAGTACATCATCTTCGCATTCTTCGGGACCGGCGCGGTGGCGATGGCGATCGTGTTGGTAGTGTTTCTTACCAGCAGCAGTTCGCAGTTCGCAGCTGCGTACGCCAGCCATTTCAGCGGTGGGGTCGGCGCCGTCATGGCCCAGGCCGCGGCGAAGGGGTACTCTCCGGGGGCGAGTCTGTCGAGCCTCAGCGCAGTCGTCCCTCTTCTATTCGTGAGCATAGGGCCCTACCCGGTGATGCAGCTTGTCGGAGGGGAGCTGAAAAAGCCCAGGAGGACGCTCCTCTACGGCCTCGTCCTGGCTGAGGTAGTGTCGATCGCGGCGTGGTTTGGTCTGACTTACCTGCTGGACACCCGCGTAGGCATCTCCTTTATCGAAGCATGGACCGTGACGAATGGCTACTCTGCCACCGTCCCCACTGCATTCGCGACCGTCCTCAACGGGAATCCATACTTGCTGTGGTTCCTGGTCTTCGCCCTTTTTGTGGGGAACATCGGTTGGTCCTGGCTCGCTCTCGCATTCATCAGCAGGCTCTTCCTTGCGTGGTCTTTTGACAGGATCATACCCGCGAAGTTCGCCAGCGTGAGCGAGAGGTTTCACACGCCTGCGGTGGCCATCGTGTTCACCGCCGCCCTGGCGGCTGTCCCCATGTATCTTCAGTACTTCACGTCGTTCATCACCACCCAGGTGAATGCCATCTTCTTCTACAGTATCGTCTGGTTCCTGGCGGCGTTGAGCGCGATACTGCTTCCGCTGACTCGCAAAGACATCTACAGAGCGGCTGGAGGGAAGGCGGGTCGGGTCCCCATGATTTCGCTGCTCGGTGCGCTTGCGGCTGCTCTTTTCGCGTACCTTGGGTACAACAGCGTAGCCAATCCAGCCATAGGGCCGTTCTCAGGAGCGGCAGAGTTGTTCACCGCGCTGGTCGTTGCAATCCCAGCCGCGGTCTACGCTTTCTCGTACTGGTTCAACAGAAGGAGAGGGATCGACCTGTCCAGGCTCCATTCGGAGCTCCCGCCGGACTGATGACGCTTGGTAATCGACGCGCACGCGCACGTGGGAAAGTTCGGGGGATGGGCAGGGGTCTCCGCGACAGCCGGACAGCTCCTCGCAGAGATGGACAAGTTCGACGTCGAGAAGGCCGTCGTCTTCGGGCTGGACAACGAGCTGGTCAGGCGTTCCGTCGCCTCCCACCCCGACAGGCTGGTGGGGTTCGTGTGGCCGAACCCTCACGAGGATGGCGCCCTTGGCCTGGTGCGCACGGCGGTGGAAAAGTGGAAGTTCAGGGGGGTCAAGCTGCACCCCCTGCTGCACGCCTTCCTGCCTACGGACGACGAGGTGCGCCCCATCGTAGAGTTCGCAACTTCAAAGCGCATCCCGATCGCCATCCATTCAGGGCACCCGCCCTTCTCGCTCCCATGGAGCATAGGGGAACTCGCGGAAGAGCATCCGAAGGCAAGGATAGTCATGCTTCACATGGGGCATGCCCACGGCGTTTACATCAAGGCGGCCATCGACACCGCAGCGCGGTACGACAACATCTTACTCGAGACTTCCGGAGTGTCCATGCACTCGAAGATACTTGAGGCGGTGCGGCGCATAGGGGAGGACAGGGTCATGTTCGGGTCAGACTACCCGTTCCACGACTACTCGGTCGAACTCCAGAAGGTGAAGGTGTCTGGTCTCCGACAGCGCGAACAGAGGTCGGTCCTTCATGACAACGCAGAAAGGATGCTGAGGGAGTAAAGAGATTGCCATCGGCCGACGACGACCCTCCTCGAGGGAAGGGTCTGACGAAGCTCGGGCTGGGCAAGATTCCAATCGAAGTACTGGGGCGTGCGGTGCTCGGTCGCACCGGTGCCCCATCGGCCAACGTCGTGATGGGGCCGAAGGCGGGCGTGGACTTCGCTGCCATCAAGCTCGACGGCGGGTTCCTGCTTGTCTCCGCCGACCCTATTACGGGAGCTTCCAGAAACATAGGGCGCTATGCGATCCAGGTCAGCGCCAACGACATCGCGACCAGCGGCAACAGGCCCCAGTACGCGGTGAGCGTCGTCCTGCTTCCCGAGGGTTCTGCGACGGCTGACGTGGACGCCATCGGCAGGCAGATTGACGACGCGGCTAGGTCTCTCGGAGTCAGCGTCGTCGGCGGCCACACCGAGGTCACGCCTCGGCTCGAGAGACCGATCGTGACCGTAACGATGTTCAGCTATGTTCGGGACTTCGCTTCGGCAGTGGGGGCAAGGGACGGCGACTCGCTGATGATGACGAAGGTCGCCGGACTAGAAGGGACGGCTGAAATCGCGGCCGAGCACAGCGACATGCTCACGGGGGTCCCGCGCTCGGTCATCAGAAGAGCGATGAAACTGGCCTCAAAGGTCAGCGTGGTGGAAGAAGCAGTAGCCGCTTACAAGACCGGCCTAGTCCACGCAATGCACGACTGCACCGAGGGTGGGGTGGTAGGAGGGGCGTACGAAATGTCGCTCGCCTCGGGCGTCGGGTTCGTCCTGGACGAGGCGTCGGTCCCAGTAGCAACTGAGACGCGGATGGTCTGCGACGCGCTGGGGATCGACCCGCTCCGCCTGATCGGCTCTGGGGCCCTCCTTTTGGCGGTCGAGCCCGGCGGTGAAGCGAGCGTGGCAAAAGCTCTGAGCGGGATCTGCGATGTCTCAAAGATCGGAGTCTTCACGAAACGCACGAAGCTGACGGTCTCGAAAGACGGGACCAGACGCCGGGTCACGGACGCTCCCGAGGACGAGCTATGGCGAGTGCTCTCTCGCGCCGGCTGATCCCTGGGCGGGCTTTGCCGGGGTCGCACTGTCCCATGTTTGGGACGACTGCAGGACCCAGGCGAACTTCTTCTGCAACGATTTGCTGTACACCTTAGCCCAGTCAAGTCCGACGTAGTCGCACCACGACTTGAAGACCCGCGGATCGATGTAGTTCTTCATGGAGGTGTTCAGGTTGTAGTTCTTCGTCCGGTCGTAGAAGTCTAGCTCTCGCTTGAGCTTCGGGATCCTCTTCGCGTCGTTCTTGGCGACGGCTTCCGCCAGCTTGTCGGCCTTCTTCTTCCGGGACTCGTCCCAGGTCTTGGGCGGGGTCCTCTGGTGGTTGCAGAAGACCGCGGCTTGGAGGTTTGCCTCCTTCGCATGATAGAGCTTGTCGATGTCCTCCGCATCCCTCATGTCCCTGGATCCGAGTGCGGCTCTCGTCGTGGCGGTGGCGTGATGCGTCCTGAACACCTTCGCCGAGACTCCGGGGACTATCGACGAGAGGAACTGGTTCACCATGCTCGAGCTGACATTGTGGAAGATGGCGTCGTCGGGCTTCTTTCCGGCAGTGAATGCCCTGATGTTCCCCGCCACGGCAGGAGGGAGGCTCTCCGACTTGTGCCAGGCGACGCTGTCCTTGCCAAGGAACTCGAACTCCGCGAGGTTCCCATCCAGCTTCACGTGTTCGACCCTCAGTGTGCTTGCGCCCACGGTGTCGGCTTCGTCCTCGTCCTTCTCGTCGCCTACCCTCATCCCAAGGGCGTCGATCAGATAGCACACCGTCGCCACCTGCCTTGAGGTCTCGTCTCTGGACTCGAGCTCCTTGCGGATCTTGTGCCTGATCTTCTCGAGGTTGTTCCCTACCTTCTTCGCATTGTCGTACTTCGCCTTGCTTCTCGACTGCTGCAGGGGTGAGCTTTCATGCAGCCAGACATACTTCTCCTTGTCTGTGAGCTTGTCCACCCACTTCGCCATCCACATCGAATTGTGGTCGTGGACCACCTTCTTCCAAGCTCCCGGCGGGACCCTGGCGGATTCGCCCAGGTTGAGCACGACGTCCTGGGGGCCCACCCTCGGCTTCCACTTTCCCCTGAGCGGGTGCTGTCCCCTCCCCATGAAGAGCCCAGGCGGCTCGACCATCCAATTTGCGATGTCTACCTCCTTCCCGTCAAGTATTGCCTTCCCGTATTTCTCCTTCAGCGCATCCCGCCTTTCCTTCCTTGCCGCCGCCTGAGCCTTCTTCTGTTCCTTGCTCATCCCCCCCTTCTCCGCCTTTTCATCGTCGACCCTCCGGTTCAGAGCGG
>JAKAPN010000102.1:986-4960 GCA_021822995.1 archaeon | reverse complement strand
TGCAGTAGTATGCCATGTAGATCGTAGAGTCGCTCAATGTCTCCACGAGCCAGTCCTTGTCCCAAGGGAGCCTGGTCCCCATCCCCGAGCGCCTCGCGCAGGGCCAGTCGTTCAGCCACTCGATGGTGGAGTAGAACATCTGCCGGGCGTCCTCGGGGTATACCGCCGCTCGGTCGATTACGAGTCGCGCCTTGGCCTTCCACTCCGGGTTCGAGTAGTTCAGGAACCACTGGTTCTCCAGGATCTTGACGAAGCATCTGTTACCGCATCGGCAGACCACCTTCTCTGGCAATTCGAACATCTTGGCCAGCCTCTCGGTCTTTGAGAGGAGGGTCAGCACCTTATCCTTGGCTTCGGGCACGTTGAGACCCGCGAGCGGCCCGGACGACTGGCTGAGCACTCCCTTGTGGAACTCGGCGCTGTAGATCTCCTGGGTGGCTGCTTCGAGGGCCGGGTCCAGGGAGTCCCTCACGTTCAGTTTGCGGACCACGTCGTCCGCAGGAACCTTGGAGTACCCTTGCAGCGCGAGAATCGGGATGGGGACCAGTGCATCTGCGATCTCTTTCGCCTGTCTCCCGACCTGCACCCTGCCTTCCTGGATGTCCCTGAGCGCCATGAGGTCGTAGGGCGCGTGAGCGGGGACGCTGAACACCACCCCAGTAGCCAGGGCGGGGTCGACGAACTTCCCCGGCAGGATGGGAAGAGACTTGCCCGTGAGGGGGGCGATCGCGTATCTGCCGATCAGGTCAGCCCCCTTGAATTCCCTGACCGGCACAACGTCGTGCTTCTGCTCGGCGAGCCTGGTGAGCGCAGTGGAGCTCACGACCCAGAGCTCGCCGTCGACCCGTGCCTCGCTGTAGTCTGCCTCTGGGTTGACCCACACGTTCGTCGCGCCGTAGATGGTCTCCGGTCTCAGGGTCGCGGCGACTAGCGCGAACTCCCCGAGGTGGAACTTGATCAGGTTGAACTCGGTGGGTGACACGCCCTCCCCTTCCATTCTGTCGTGGTCCCCGGTCGGGCTCTTGTCGAACGGGCACCATACGACCGGGTGAGTACCTTGTACGACGAAGCCCAGCTCTCGCAGGTGATAGTATTGCCATTCCACGAACTTCCTGAACGCCGGGTCGATGGTCCTGAACTCCCTCCTCCAGTCTATCGAGAACCCCGTCTCCTTCATCACCTTGCGGCTCTGCTTGGTGTAGTAAGAGGCCAGGTACTCGGGCTCTACGAACTTCGCCACCTCCTTTTCTGGGACGTGGTCGAGCTCGATGAACGCCCTCCTCACGGCCGGGTCGCCCTCTCTCAGCCGCTTGCTCATTCCGACTATGGGCTGTCCTGTCCAATGCCAGGCCCATGGGAACAGGACGTTGTACCCCTGGAGACGCTTGAAGCGAGAATAGAACTCCAGGTGGCTGGCCGTATACGCTGTCCCTACGTGGACTGCGGCGTTCATGTAAGGGAACGGGAACGTGACGAAGACCTTCTTCTTCCCCGCCACGGGGTCGGGCTCGAACGCGTGCTTCTCATCCCAGACCTTCACCCAATACTTCTCCCGGGCAGACACTTTGGTCAACTCGCAGACGTCATGCGCTCTGCCGCCGTAGCCGCCTCGTCCAGCTTGTCAACGCTGGGCCCACCGCCCTGGGCGAATGATCGCGACCCGCCCCCTGAGCCACCCAGAATCGGGGCCAGCCGCTTCACGATTTCGACTGCTGAGAACCCGGCCTTTTCCGCCGCTGCGCCGACGAAGCATATGATCCTGGCCGACTTTCCGGACGAGAAGACGGTGACATAGACCAGAGACGGATCAGAGGCCACCCCCTTCTCCCCTTGAGCAATAATCTGTTCCTCGCCCAGGGACGGGTTCCTGGAGACGTAAAGCTTTGCGGCTCCCATGGGCCTTGCCCCGGAGACCACCCCGGTGGATGAGAGCTCGACGACCCTGTCTCCCAGAGCCTTTTCGCGGGCGCGCGACTCCGCCAGCTCTCCGAGCACGCCCTTGGCCACCCGCGGCAGGTTCTCCCTCTGGGTTCCGAGGATAGAAACCAGCTCGCCCAGCTCGGAGTCCATTCGGTGCATGTACTCTATGGCCGCCTCCCCTGCGACGAACTCTATGCGCTCAACGCCGTCCTGGACCCGCTCGACCTTCGTGATCTTGATCAGTCCGACCTCGCCCGTCGACCTCGAGTGAGTCCCCCCGCACGCTTCGACGTCCCATCCCCCGATGTCGACCACCCTCACAAGGTCCCCCGGCACCACGCCGCCCTGGTAGAGTCGGAACCCGTACTTTGACTCGGCTTCCTGTCTGGGCATGAAAGTGGCCTTCACCTTCAGGTCCTTCCGCACTACTTCGTTGGCCAGGTCTTCGATCTTCTGCACCTGTGCTTCGCTCAGATGCGAGAAGTGAGTGATGTCGATCCTCCCGTAGTCTTCTTCCTTGAACGCTGAGTGCTGCCAGACCCATGGGCCAAGGACCTGCCTCGACGAGCCGTTGATGACGTGCGTGGCGGTGTGGATCTGAGTGACCCTCCTCCTGCGCCTCTGGTCGACGTGGCACTCGGCGCGCGACCCTGTCTTGGGGACTTTGCCCTCTACCCTGTGAATCACGACGTCCCCATACTTCTCGATGTCGACGACCCGGGCTCCACCTATCGTCCCCCTGTCGGGCTCCTGGCCGCCCCCCCTCGGATAGAAGGAAGTCCGGTCGAGGACCACGTACTTTCCTTCGAACACTTTGAGGACCCTCGCGGTGAAGTCGAACGGAGCCCCCTCTTCGTAGTACCAGAGTTTCGTGGGCTTCAGTTTTCGCGTGTCGAACTGCATCTTCGGCTGCTCCACCTCGCGAGTGAGATGCCTGGCCTGCACCTTCTCATAGAACCCCTCGGGCGGGCTCACTTTGGCGCCCTCCTCCATGAGCTGTTCCGGGGTCACCCCGTCAGAGTCGTACAGCCTCACGAGGTCGTCCGTGGTAAGCTCCGTGCCCTGGGTCGAAAGGGACGAGACTATCTTCGAGACCCTTTCCGAAGAGGACAGGAACCTGGTCTCTTCGACTCCAAGGACTTCCTTGACGTCCGGCCCGTGCCCCTCGAGCTCGGGGTACATGCCCTTGAGTTGGGCGATGTGCCAGTCGATGAGGTCCGGGATCTGAAGGTTGAACTTGTAGTACTTGATGAAGTTCCTGGTCCTGCGGAAGATCATCCTGAGGTTGTAGCCTCCCCCTGAGTTGCTCGGCAGCATCCCGTCCGCGACTGCGAAAAGGAGCGTCCTGGTGTGGTCGGCTATGGCGTACATGGCTTCGAGGGCGCCGAACTGGCCCCAGAGTTTCGAGGGATCCTCCCCCAGCGCCTTCGCTATCTTCTGCCGTGCGTCGTCGAGGTTCTGATATTCGTCTAGGTTGATCTCCCCTGCGAGAGCGGAATAGCGGCGGAAGAGCTTCTCGTCGTACTCCAGTCTGTTGTCCTCCCTCATCCGCCTGATGATGGGCGCGAAGTAGGAGTCGTAGGCCGTAGGGGTCCCTTGGCTCAGCCAAGTGAGGCGCTCAAGCCCGGCCCCCATGTCCACGACGGGCTCCTTCAGGGGGACGTACCTTTCCGGGGACCCCTCGAAGGCGGTGAAGACCGCGTTCCCAGTTTCAAGGCCGCGGACGTTGAACTGAAGGGAGTAGCCGAACGCACCGTAGCCCATCCACACGTCTTCGTCGAAGCTGACGTCTTCCTTCTTGATCCCGAAGGTCTTGGTGAGGAGGTCGAAGTCGAGGTCTATGGTCTTGTCCTTCCAGTACCCCTCCTTGTTGGCCAGAGCCGTCTGACCTATCATGCAGAACGACGTCCCGTGCTTCCCGTTGACACCCACGGTGGGGACGTCGTTGAACCGCAGGCACATCTGGGGGACTACCAGCGGGTTGGCAGGCAGCGAGAAGACCACCTTGCCTCCCTCCACCCTCTGGAAGTCGATGATCGAAGCGACGGTGAAGA
>JAKAPN010000102.1:0-976 GCA_021822995.1 archaeon | reverse complement strand
GGTATCTTTTCACCACCGCGTGCTTGTTCTTCGCGAAGAAAGACTCGACGGCTTTCCATGCCTCGACGTAGCTGAACTTCTTTGAAGTCGGCGGGTCTCCGATGAAGGTGTAGGGCGAGCAGGGCTGGTCGTCGCAGCGCATCCTCTCGGAGTCGAGGGTCCAGAAGAACTTGCCGCAGCTTTCGCATTTCTTCCTCATGTAGCCTTCGCGCTTGAACAGGTCGACGAAATAGTACCGCTTGTAGTCGGCTGAGAACTTCGCCTTCAGGGCCAGCTTCTTTTCATTCAACTGGGCTTCGAGATGTCCCTGGTCTGAAGTAGATAAACTTGGGATGGCGGCGAAGACGGGCCGCAGACCGCAGGGGACAACGATTTACGGGGCCTCTGGGATGCGTTTCATGCTTATGAAATCTGAGGTCATCATCAGGCCGGCAAGGAAGGATGAGCTCCCGCTGGTCAAGCGGCTGTCGGTGGAGGAGCTGCCAGACGAGCTCGCCGATTTTGAGCGGGAGGGTGCGGAACGCGCAAAACGGGTCTTCGCAGACAGGATGGAACAGCTCCTGGGAATGCCAGAGAGCGCGGTGTACGTGGCAGTCGTAGACGGGGGCCCTGAGATCGCCGGCTACGTGTGGCTTGGGCTCTCGGAACGGCCCTTCAGCGACGAGAAGGTCGGGTGGATCTACGACCTCTTCGTAGTGCCTGCTTTCAGGGGGAGGAAGGTCGGGGAAGCTCTCCTGAAGCACGCGCTCGAAGTGAGCAGGCACAGGCGCGATCCGATGACCGGGCTCATGGTCAGAGCCAACAACAAGGTGGCATACTCGCTCTACGAGAAGCTGGGGTTCGAGCCCGAATACGTGGTGATGTCGCGAAAGGAATCGGGCCCGACGGCGTCAAATAGTTAAATACCAAACAAAGTCCGCCTTTCCGAATTCAAATGGAGTACGTTTACGCTGCCCTCCTCCTCCACAAGCTTGGC
>JAKAPN010000101.1 GCA_021822995.1 archaeon | reverse complement strand
TGCTCGGCAGGAAGGCCTCCAGGACCTACGTGACGTACGAGGACAGGCTCGCCTCGCTGGCGATCCTCTGCCGCGGCCTGCGCCTTTGCGGCCAACCGTTTGCCGTGAGCGCGGACTGGCGGCAGATGAGGGATGAGTACCTGTATCCTGGTGGCACGCCTGGTGCCGTCAGAGCGGGTCGGACCGATGCCGCCAGCGCTCCGAATCTGGACGCGTATACGAAAGTACGCGTTTAGAGAAACGGTTCCACGGAGAAGGCTTCACCGGCATAGCTGGTGTGTTTCCGGTGGATGCCGGCATATGCTGCCTTGTAATGCATTCGCCCAAGCGATGGCTTGGGTCGATCGACCGATTGGTTCTCATGGGAGGTTTCATAGCGGCCGATGGGGAATGTGTCGTGGCGTACGGGTCCGACGGATGGGCTATCAAAGGCGGGCCAGAGTATCGGACCTTGACCGGGGGGAAGGACAGACGATGCAGGACATGCTTTGGGTGGCCATACCGGTCGACGTCTACGGACCGCACGGAGTACGTCAGCCCACGAGGGACCTCCTCGAAATGTCCCGTCCGCGGTCCTGGAGGGTCGGCGGTCTGCGGGGCGGCCGCCGCGACGATCGCGGGGCACGCGCTGACGAGCGTTCCAACCGAGAGGTCCTTTCAGACGAGCCTGGTCCACCCCGACGAAAGGGGCACGGCGGACAGCGTCATGGAGCTGCCCCACTCCGTGCTGTGACGTGCCGACGACGTGTGCTACATGGTCCCGCGATACCATGAGCCGTTCTGCCCTGGCGGCAGGATGCCTTCCATGTGGTGGCCGCTGTTGCCGCCGTATGAGTCCTCTCTCTGCGCGGCCATGGCTTCAAAGCTCGTGTGCCGCGGCGAGCGTCAGCGCGGAGGAGGCTGCCTCGAGCCTCCCGCTCTCAAGGTCCTCCAGTATCTTCGGCCACGCGGGGCCGAACATGGGGTGGTTCTCCACCGCGTAGACCGGCACATTGGTGTCCAGGCAGATCATCCGAGGGTTCCCCTCGTCTGCTTAACCGCACCGATGTCGAGCCGGACCTGCGACGTCAGGAACTTCACCGGGTCATTCATCTTCCTGTGGACGTCCACGACCACCGCGCCCCTGATCGCGTGCCATCTGATCGTCTGATCGGGCCCAACGGCGAGCGCCTTTCAAACCTCTTTCGGGACCGTGGTCTGGTGCTTTCGCGTCAGCCCCGTCTCCTCCGGTTTCAAACCGTCGGTAATACCACATTTGAACGTCGCAGTGGGGCGGCTCTGTAGAAACCCTGCGAACATGGAATAAGCGGGGCTCACGGTCCTCGCAGCGCTGTACGAAGACTCCGGGCTCACCCACGCAAACGGATAAAGCCCGGTACCCCGCAAGAAGGACGGTGATACAGGTGGGGACATCCCGTTCCGCGCAGCAGTACAAGTTGAGGAAGCTCATAGCGGCACTGTCGAGCAGGGAGGCAAAGGGAAAGGAGTTCGTCTCGCTCTACCTGACTCCGGGGAGGTCGATAGAAGAGATGACCGCGCTCATCCACGAGCAGCTCAAGTCACGCGAGGCAAGACGGGAAAGCGAAGGCGCCCGCATCGATGGAGCACTGTCCATGGTGCTGCGCAGGCTCAAGTCGCAGAAGGAGACCTCTGCCTTTGGGCTTGCGATGTTCGCAGGGACCTACTCCACGAGCGAGGGGAGAGCCGAAACGGAGAACGTGCTGGAGATCGTCCCGCCGGAGCCGATCACGAAATACCAGTATGAGGTCGACGACCATTTTGACCTTGAGCCGCTGAGAGAGATGCTGAGGGGGTGGACGGACGTGGGGATAATCGCCATCGATTCCAAAGAAGCCGGGTACGGAGTCGTCCGCGGGACCAGAGTGGACATAGTGGAAGACATCACATCGGGCATCCCCGGCAAGTCGGGCAAGGGGGGGCAGAGCCAGAGGCGGTATGAAAGGGAGCGCGACATGGAGCTCACTTACTATTTCCACCGGGTCGGTGAACACGCCACGAAGACTCTGCTGGAAGAATACAAGGTGACGGGTCTGATCGTCGGAGGCCCGGGCCAGACGAAGGGCGACTTCCTGAAGGGGGACTACCTGCACTATGAGCTGAAGAGGAACCTTCTCTCCACCGTCGACACGCTTTCTTCGGGCAAAGAGGGTGTGAAAGAGGTGGGCGAAAAGGCGCCCGGGATCCTGAGGGGCCTGCACGACTCGGAGGAGCGGAAGCTCTTGCAACGGCTTCTTGCTGATCTGGGGAGGCGTGACGGCCTGGCGATTTCAGGCTTGGAGCCCGTGCTGAACGCCATCAGGGACGGAGTCGCGGAGGTGGCCCTGGTCTCGGACAACGTCGACATGGTGCGGCTCGACAAGACGTGTAGGAAGTGCTCGTCCACGGAATCCGTAATGACCGACAGGGAAAGCAGGGTCAAGACGGAGCAGGGGATGATCTCTACGCGATGCGGGAAGTGCGGAGCGGGCGACTACGAGGTCGAGGAAAAAGACATCGTGGACGTGCTGGAGGATGCCGCATCCCAGACGGATGCCAGAGTCGAAGTGATCGCGGCTCCTGACGGAACGGCGAAGCTGGGCGAACTGGGCGGCGTCGCGGCGCTGCTGAGGTACAGACAGGGTTGACCCAGGGCAGGGGCAAGCCGGCCAAAGGCTGCTCCTGTCGGTCGACTCTGGCGGAGCCTCTTGGCTGTCGATACGAAAGGGGCTCGATTGGACCACCTTCCGGTTCGGCCCGTCCAGCGTCGTCCTGTCGCCGATGACGGGGCGCCCGTCGAGGATGGCCCTCCCATCCGTCCGGCGGCGCGCATGCCGGTGGTCGCGGGGCCGCTACGAACGCCTGCGAGCCGGGCCAGCCATACGGCCGATCAGCATCGTCGCGAGCCCCTCCGCCTTTGCGGCGTCGCGGAGGGGCCGGCACGAAGTGGGCGGACGAGGAGGCGACGCACGAAGCGATCTGAAGGGCGTCGGCGATGCAGATGTGATGCTTCAGCAGGGAGCTGGTTATCGGGACCATCTCCGTGGCCCTCGACCTGCCCAGCCTCTTCGCTTCGGCCAGGAAGGTCCGGAGCACTTCCTTTGCTTCGACCGTCCCTTCCCATTCGAAGACGACGGCGAGTTCCCCGACGTTCCATATGGAGAAGCGGACCGACGCGTCGCCTTTCTCCGCCTCGCCGAAGAGCGGATCGACCGTCGGGGAGCCTTCTTCTTCCACGTAGCGCTTTGCCAGCGCGCTACCGTCGAAGTAGAGCTTTCTGCCTGGCATCCCTCGTCTTTCTTACGGCCTTGGAGCAGTCTCCCCCTCGACCTCCTTCGAGCCACGTCTTCGTAACTCACGTGTCCCAGCCTCAGCCCCAGGTCGTCGGCCATCTTCGAGGTCAGGCGGGAGGAGGCGATTTCCGCCAGCGTATCTTCGAGCGTGCCGCTGACGGTGCGTCTTCTTTCCACCAGGTAGGCCCTTGATTCTCCGAGCATGTCTTCATCGACGGACAGAGTCACCTTTACCTTGCCCATGGTCCAGCATACGTGCTACCGTCGCGTGGCTCTGCGCCGCGGCCAGCAGGGAGGCCCTTTCGCGACGAGCGCCGCGGCACTCCCTTTCGTCTTCGGCCCTGCGGTGCTCAGGCGCCCCTGCGACGGCCCCGCGCGGGACGCCCACCGATCAGCTTCGTCACTTCCCTCTCGAACTCTTCGATGTCTTTCAGGTCGCTCGCCTGACCGAAGACCTGGGCTGAATCGATGTCAAGATAGGCATGAACGATCCTGTTTCTCAGGGCCCTCCTCTTCTTGACCTGTCCGATCAACTTCTTCCCCAGTGTCTCTTCCATGGCGTCGACCAGCGACTCCTCGTCCCCGACGACCCTCTTGCCGTAGTCCTTGTACAGGGTCTTTATCACGTCCAGCTCCGCTTCGCTCAGGATCTGGATCCTCCTCTCGGTGGCGTCCTTCGTCGTCCTGTCCGCCCTCTTGTATCCTTCCTCGCTGTCGGGGAGAGATTCCGACAGGAGCCCTCGCGTCTCCCTGAGGAGCGCCAGCCGCTTCCTTATCCTGTCTTCGTCCAATGCGCCACCATCACGAGGTCAGATACCCGAGGGTGGGAGCGAAGTCGCTCCACCGCTCCGCCACATCCGCCGCGACGGTCCGCAGCTCCCTTTTGTCCGCCGCGTAGAGCACCTCCCCCTCCTTCAGGACGCTCCTCTTCAGGTCCAGCGGGAGGGAGTCGAAGGCGACCAGGTCCAGCTTTATCAGGCTGAAGGCGCCCCTGCCCTTCATGGCGCTCTCGTAGGCGAGCAGGTCGCTCCGCCCAGGGTCCCTGAGCACCAGCGCAATGTCGACGTCGGCGAAGGCAGGCTCCTTCCTTGCGTAGCTCCCGAAGAGGATGACCGCGACTGCGTTTTTGTCGGTCTTCGCCCTGCTTACTACGGCGTCTATCGCCCCCCTGATCGCCGCCTCGGTCTTGAGCCACTGGGCGACGGCCGTCTCGACCGCCTTGCTGATCGAGCCCCGGCCGTAGCCGAACCTCTTCATGGCCGCCTCTCGGAGCTGGGCGTCCAGGGAGTCGGGGATGTAGATCTTCGTTTCCGCCATGGTTAGGGATTTAGGGACAAAGGTATAAACGGGTTTCGGCTCACGCTAGGTTGTAGCATAAACGGTTGAGCATAAGGTCTTTGTCCTGCCCCCCATAGTTCTGTCGACGCCTCATGTTCGAGCCATGCCCAGAGGAATGTCATGGCACGACTACAACGAGTCCCTGGCGGGAGGGTCCTCTTCGATCTGGGCTTCGCCAAGGGATGGAACGACGAGCCGAAGACGATGAACGGCGACAAGAGGGGGAGGCCCTACGAGTTCCCCGACTCCTACATCGAGTTCCTCTCCTTCTTCAGGGTGGGCCTGAACGCGCCATACAGGGTCATCGAGGGGATGACTTTCAGAACACCTCAGAACGGTTGAAGAGATGCACTTCACACATATCA
>JAKAPN010000100.1 GCA_021822995.1 archaeon | reverse complement strand
GATTGTCCCGGCAGGGGGCGAGCCCCATCTCGTGGCGCCTACGCTCGAGTCTGGTCCCTACCAAAGATCTTCCCTTGGACTCGTGGTTCATCCATGGACCGACTCAGAAGGCCCGCGCTCGGCGATCGACTCGGCGGTCAGAGAGGTCGGTATGAAGGGAAGATGGGGGTTCGAAGGAAGGTTTCCCTTTTCTTATCTGGACAAGTTGATGGCGAGCGTGCGCGTGAAGCCCGTGGACGGTGAACATGTCCTCCAGAAGCTTAGGGAGGCGAAAGACGACGTCGAAATCGGGCTTTTGAGGAAGGCGGGGGCGATATTGAGCGATTCGTTCGAGGAGTTCCCGGGACTGATCAAGCAGGGAGCGTCCGAACAGGAAGTCGCAAGAGCCGCCACGGATTTGATCTTTTCCCACGGAGCCACCTCCGTGGAAGACATGCTCGTGCAGGCGGGATCGAACGCCGCGGACCCCCACCATCTGCCTTCATCGAGCAAGCTCGCCCGCGGGGACAGCGTGGTGATGGATGTGGGCGCCACCTGCGACGGGTACTACGCGGACGTCACCAGGACGTTCTGCATTGGGCAGTCGTCCGCCGTGGAGAAGGTATACACGAAGGTCTTGGAGGCGCAGGAAGCCGCGATCAGTGCCGCGGGGGCAGGTGTGAAGGTGGGCGCGGTCGACTTCGCTGCCAGGCAGGTCCTGACCGATGCGGGGCTGGGTAAGAATTTCTTCCACAGGACGGGGCACGGGCTCGGCCTTGAGATTCATGAGGCGCCATACATAGTCGATGGCGGGGAGGAAAAGCTCGGGCCAGGAATGTGTTTCACTGTCGAGCCGGGCGCCTACTTCAAAGGAAAGCTAGGGGTCAGGATAGAAGACGACCTCCTGATCGAAGGGAGAAAGGGAGTCGCCATCACGGATGCGCCGAAAGAGTTCGGCTGGTGGAAGTAACTACTTCGTCTTCGCGAACTGAGACACCATGGTATTGGTGTCCTGTACGTGCTTGATCTTCTCTATCTTGTCGAGCACGAGCCTGTAGACCTTCTCGTCGCTTGGAACGATGACCTCTTTCTGGGCGCTGATTACAGCGATAATGTCCCAGTCCCCAGGGACGATGTGGGCCTCGGTGACCTCAGGAACCTTCATGAGGGCGTCAACCACGTCTTCTACGTGGCCAGAAGCCACTTTGACTAGCACGAAGGCCTTCTGATAGACTGGCAACGGAAGGGGCGCCTATCGGACTGCTTTTAAAAACTCTTGGCCTCTAAATGAACGGAATGAGGAATCTGGAGGTCGCGAAGGTCCTCGACGACCTGGGGGAGCTCGTGGAAGCGAACGGAGAAGACCGGTTCAAGGTCATCGCCTACCACAGGGCGGCAACCAGCATCAGGAACCTGGGTGAAGACGTTGAACTGGTCTGGAAGGACAAGAGGCTAGAGGAAATCAAGTACGTCGGGGAAGGTATAGCGAAGAAGATAGACGAGTATCTTGGGACGGGCAAGCTCGGAGTTCTTGAAACACTGAGGGGGAGGACCCCCGCAGGAGTTTCACTTCTCATGAAGGTGCCGGGCATCGGCCCCAGGACCGCATTTCACCTCGCGCACGACCTGGGGATTACTAGCGTGGAGCAGCTGAACGCGGCACTCGGAAGCGGGAAGCTTGACTCGGAGTTCGGTCCGACCGTGAGGGAGGGTTTCCGCATCGGGATCGAGAAGCTTCAGAGCTTCGAGAGGAGGCTTCTCCTGCCCGAGGCGGAGGGGGTGTTCCAGAAGATGAAGTCATACTTCGGAGCGTTAGGAATCGAGATCGGCATGGCGGGGAGCCTCCGAAGGGGCAAGTCTACGGTGGGCGACCTGGACATCCTCTCCACTGATCCAAGGGTATTGGACGCCACGCGAGGGTGCCCAGGGGTTGCCCAGGTCCTAGAAGGAGGGCCGAGGAGATACAGCGTCAAGCTTGAAGATGGGGTGCAGGTGGACGTCAGGCTGTTCACGAGGGAGGAATATGGTGCCGCGCTCGTCTATTTCACAGGCTCGAAGGAACACAACATCACGCTGCGAAACCTCGCCCTAGGAAGGGGGTGGAAGCTGAACGAATACGGGCTCTTCGAAGCGGGAGGGAATCGCGTTTCGGGGGAGACCGAAGATGGGGTCTATGACAAGCTAGGACTGCAGTATGTGCCTCCTGAACTTCGAGAGAACAACGGGGAGGTGGAAGCGGCGTTGAGCGGGAAGCTCCCGCATCTTGTCGAACTCGACGACGTCAGGGGGGACCTTCAGATGCACACCACGTGGAGCGACGGCGCGGCCGAGCTCGAAGAGATGGCCAGGGCGGCCATGGAAAGGGGTTACGAATACATCGCGGTCACGGACCATTCGCAGTCAGTCAGGGTGGCTAACGGGCTGACCGAGGAGAGATTTCGAAGGCAGTGGAAGGAGATCGAGAAACTGAACGATCGCCTCGCGCCGTTCAGGATACTCAGGGGGGTGGAAGTGGAGATCAAGAACGATGGGTCGCTCGACTTCGACGGGAAGTTCCTGGACGAGTTCGACATCGTGGGTGCCTCGCTGCATCAGAACTTCCGGCAGGACCCGGAGACACTCACCCGGAGGGTTCTGAAGGCGGTCTCGGCTCCTTCAGTCGATTTCCTGTGCCACCCGACGAACAGGCTCATCGGAAGGAGAGAGGGGAACCCTATCGACCTGGCCAGGGTGATAACGGCGGCTAAAGAGAGCGGGAAGATGCTCGAGACTGACGGACAGCCTAACAGGCTTGACCTGGACGAGACTTGGGCGAAGAGGGCGGCCGAGGAGGGGGTGAAGATAGTGGTTGACTCGGATGCTCACACGGTGGGAGACTTGGACAACATCAGCTATGGTGTCACCGTGGCAAGGAGGGCGTGGCTGAAGAAGCAGGACGTTGCGAACACATTGGGCCTGAAGGCGCTCTTGAAGCTTATCGGCTGACTGTCCAACGTTAATAATGGAAAGCCGCGTCGCAGGCGTCGCGGGGGTAGCTAAGCCTGGTCAACAGCGTGGGACTTAAGCGGCAGCTCCTGGGAGATCCCATCCCTTAGGGGTTCGTGGGTCCAAATCCCATCCCCCGCACCACTCAATCGCGTGCCAGCCTCAATCGGAGACCCAGGAACGAGGGTACTGGGGAACGACTTCGGTATACCGTTGTTGCCAGCCAGGGGGCGGACTGCCATCCAGCTGGGCCTCCAGCCTGTCGAGGAATGCATGCGTCCCGGGAGCGAAGCCCAGCGCGGTCGTGCGGTGCAACGCCCTGTGTTCCAGGTGCAGCACCGTCCATCCCCGTCGCTACGGAGCTCCCATCTGATCACTGCGTCTTCACCTGAAGGGAGTTCCGCCAGGGGGGCAACTTCCACTCATGCTCGAACACGCTGTGTGGGTCCCAGGTGAGTATGCGCCCGGTCACGTGCAACCTGGACGGCCCCGCCTCAAGATCGATCGACCCTCCAGGTCGGCCGTCGATGATGGCTTTTGTCATGTACCAAGAAGACAGCTCGGCGGGGTCGGTAATCGCCCGCCTCACGACCTCCGGCGGATGGGGGAACCTCCTCCTGAAGACAAGGGTGGCGAGGTTCCCCTGGACCGCACTGCCCCGGCAGGGCCGAATTCGTCGTGGTGCTTCGTCAATTTTGGCGCCTTGACCTAGGCTTTCCGAGGTGCTCAGAGAGCGAACCAAGCTTCCCCGACCAGAAGTCTCTGTATGTCGAGACCCAAGCTTCGACTCCGTGGAGTCCAGCAGGGGCAAGGGAATACACCCGCTGCTGCGCTCGGGGGACGACTGTCACCAGACCCGCCTCTCGAAGGATGCGCAGGTGCCTAGACACTGCCGGCTGCGGAAGATCTGGAAAGGCCGCGACCAGGTCACCCGCAGGACGGCCTCCTTCCCGGAGCATGTCGAGCATCATCCGTCGCTCAGGGTTCGACAGGGCCGCGAAGACGGTGTTCATCTCCCAATTTCGGGCGCGGGGCAAGGAGTTCAGGACCGACCCGTGTTCGACGGAGGCTGGTGCAGCGAGAACATGTTGCCGTCGGGGTCGGCGAAAGTCGCAGAGGTCCCCCAAGGCACCTCATAGGGCTCTTGGACGAAGCGAACGCCCTTCGCTTTCATTTCGGCGAACGCCTTACGGCAGTCGTCAACCCACAACACCATCGGAGGGCCACCCGGCTTCCAGTCCTTGGACCACCCGTTGGGGTCGGGGGAGCCTGACTGCCACAATGCGAGCTCCAGGTCCTGACCTTTCGGGCCGACCGTGACCCACCTGTAGCTGCCCGGCGGGGTAACGTCAGTCTTCTTCTCGAACCCCACCTTCGAAGTAAAGAACTCCAGCGAGGCCGCCTGGTCCTTCACCACGATAGTGATCTGCGTTATTCGCATGGTCATGGCCTTCTGCATATCAAGATGGGTATATAATGTCGGTGTTATATGGTGTCGGCGCTGGTGGTTCGTTCTGCTGGTGCTCCCGTGCTGACGGCATCAGCCAATCTTAAATAATCGAATTCGCAGTTTTTGCCCTGAAGATTGACGGCCGAGAGTCAGGCCGATATTTCTGAAGCACAGATTGCTGTTCACTGGAAAGAGGAGCCGCTCATACAACCGCCTGACAGTTTCAAGGAACAGGCGAACGTAAAGGACCCGGGCGTCTTCGAGCGGTTTTCAGAGAAGAACTTCCCGAAATGCTTTGAGGAGTACGCGAACCTGCTGAGCTGGGACAGCAAGTGGCATACCGTCCTGGACAGCAACAAACCGCCTTTCTGGAAGTGGTTCGTCGGCGGTAAAATCAACGCGTCGTACAACTGCGTAGACAGGCACCTTGCGAAGTACGGGAACAAAGCCGCCCTGATCTGGGTTCCCGAGCCGGAAGAGGAAGCGCAACAGACGATAACCTACCAGGAGCTTTACCGGAGGGTCAATGAGTTCGCACTGGTGCTGAAGGAGTTCGCAGGACTCAACACCGGGGACAGGGTGACTTTCCACCTCCCAATGGTGCCGGAGCTC
>JAKAPN010000099.1 GCA_021822995.1 archaeon | reverse complement strand
AGGCTGTTCTGCCAACCTTGCCCGTCGGCCTCACCAACGCCTACTGGAGCACCTTCCTCGTGAGCGCGCTTGCTCTCTACCTCTACCCGCACGCAGTGAACGGGGTCCTCAGCGCACAGGACCCAGAGAAGGTCCGCAAGAGCACTTCGCTCCTCCCGTTCTACGGGCTGGGGCTGGGAGCCCTCGCCATGTTCGGGGTCCTGGTGTACGGCGACAGCGCAGCCATGACTTTCCTGCACCAGTATCCGGCCGCTTCGCAGGGGGTTCTTGTCGTCCCCGCGCTGATACTGAGCACTCTCCCGTCATGGTTCGCGGGGGTGGCCCTGCTGGGAATCTTCATCGGCGGTCTGGTCCCCGCCGCGATCATGGCCATCTCGCAGGCCAACCTGCTTACACGTAACATAGTCAGAGAGTTCAGACCGAACATGACGCCGAAGGGCGAGACTCAGGTCTCGAAATGGGCGTCCGTCGTCTTCAAGTTCATCGCCCTCGGCTTCGTCTTCGTCGTCGCGACCACATACGCCATCCAGCTCCAGCTCTTCGGAGGAATCATGATCGTCCAGACGCTGCCCGCGGTCTTCATAGGGCTGTTCACGAAGCGGCTGAACAAGTATTCTCTGATTACCGGCCTCCTCGCGGGAGAGGTCGTGGGAATATACCTGATGGAGCTCAAGAACAACTTCTCTATCTGGCACTACTCGACTTACGCCCTCCCATCTCCGCTTGGGATCCTTTACATCGGCTTGGTCGCGCTCGCCATCAACCTGGCGATAGTGGCGGTCGGGAGCCTGGCGATGCCGCCGAAGCGGAACGCCGCCACCGTATAGCCGTAAGTACTCCCACCCGAAGATTCGTGCAGCTTGAAGGCCGTCAGATATCACAAAAGCGGTGCGCCAGATGTTCTCACCTACGAGGACGCTCCTGACCCTCGGCCAGGTCCTGGCGAAGTCGTGGTCCGAGTGGCTGCATGCGCTGTAAACAGGCTCGACATCTGGGCAAGGAGCGGTAGGTACCCTACCCAGCTCCCCCACATCCTTGGGACTGACGTCTCGGGAGAGGTCGTCGATGCTGGGACTGGCGTGGTCGGCGTCGAGAAAGGGACGCATGTTGTTGTGTACCCCGTCATTTCAGATGGGACCTGCCAGTTTTGCCTGAAGGGCATGCCAAACCTCTGCCTCAGGAGGGGTTTCGTAGGCATAGCGACCGACGGCGGCTACGCCGAGCTCGTCAAGGTCCCGGAGGCCAACGTGATACCCACCGGAACGGTCGAACCGAAGATGGCCGCTGCGATGCCCGTCGACTTCGGAACGGCCTGGAGCGGGCTTGCCAAGGCGAAGGTTGGCGCCGGGGACGTGGTGCTGGTCTGGGGTGCGGCAGGGGGTCTCGGCCACGCTGCCGTCCAGATCTCGAAGTCGCTCGGCGCGGAGGTCATAGCCGGGGTGAACGGGGCAACGAAGGCCGGGTTCGTGAAGTCGTTGGGGGCGGACCACGTGATAGACTACGGCTCCGTCGACATCGTCGAGGCGACGAAATCGCTTACCGGCGGCCTTGGCGCGTCAGTGGTCTTCGACCATGTAGGGGGCGAGACCTGGGGGAAGAGCGTCGACTGCCTCGCCAGGGGCGGGAGGCTCGTCTCTCTCGGCCTGACTTCAGGTCCGAAGTCTGAAGTGGACGTTCGACGCGTCTACTCTGACGAGCTCAAAATCATGGGAGTGTACGGGCAGTCGAAGGCTGACATAGCCAATGTCCTCAAGCTGGCGGCCGACGGGAAACTGACCCCGTCCATCTACAAAGAGCTCCCGCTTTCTTCGGCGAAGGAAGCGCACGAGGTCGTGGAGTCGAGGGGCGTCCGGGGCAAGGTCCTCCTGCTCCCTTGATGGTCCAGCCGGGTCTCCCATACGGTTTATAGCGGGACGTCATCCCTCGCCGCAGGCATGTACACCAGCACCGTGGTGGACGACGAAGCCAAAGCGATGGACGTGATGCGCGGGATGGAAGAGGCATGGGAGAAGAAGGACGAGTCCTATTTCGTCGGCGTGCTGAAGAGCGAGCCGAGCCTTGTCCTGCGAGTCCACGCCGTGTGCATACTGGCGGAGGTGGGCGGGCAAAATTCGGTGCCGACCCTGTCTGACGTCCTGCTCAACGACCCAGACCCGCTGGTCAGGCATGAGGCGGCGTTTTCTCTCGGTCAGATCGGCCTTTCCGAAGGCAACCTGGCGCTCGCAGAGGCGGTCATCCGCGACAAGGACCCGATAGTCCGGCACGAGTCCGCCGCAGCCCTCGGCTCCGTGGGGAGCGCGAACTCTGAAGCGGTCCTCAACAGAGCCTTGTCGGACCCCGATGAGATGGTCCGAAACTCGGCGAAGGCTTCGCTTTTCAACATAAGGTTCCTCAAGCAGTATTCCTCAGGTTCGACCGCAAAAGACAGGGCTCCCCGCCCGTAGCCGCCGAACCCTTAAGAGCCGTTACCGCCCCTCGTTCACGTTTGAGGCTCGAGGGCAAGCGCGCCCTGGTGACCGGCTCTTCGCAAGGCATAGGCGCGGAGATAGCGAGGCTGTTTTCGAAGGAAGGTGCCACGGTCGTGGTGAACCACAGGGCTGGAGCTCCGCACCCCGAGCGCACGGTCGATTCTATACGCAAGGCTGGAGGGAAGGCCTTCGCCCTCCACGCCGACGTCTCTGACCCCGTCAGCGTCAGGGGGCTGTTCCGGGATGTGAAAAAAAGGGTCGGCGGCCTCGATATCCTCGTCAACGCGGCGGGGTTGGCGGACAGGACCCTCTGGAACCTGAAGCTCGAGGACACCACGCTTGAAATGTGGCAGCGCGTCTTCGCCGTCGACGCCTTCGGGACGTTCCTCTGCACCCAGGGCGCGGCAGGGTTGATGAAGCGCGGCTCTTCGATAGTCAACGTCGCCTCCATCCCCGCGATCGTCGGCGACACGGAGGGGCTGGTCTACGCGTCGGCGAAGGGCGCTGTCATCTCGATGACGAGGATGTTCGCGAAGATGCTCGCGCCGGAGATCAGGGTGAACTGCATGGCGTTCGGGTCCATCGAGACGACGTGGGTCGACTGGCTCGGGAAGGAGCAGGCGCGCTCATACCTGTCGGCCATACCCATGAGGAGGTTCGGAAAGCCCTCCGAAGCGGCCGACCTGGCTCTCTTCCTGGCCGGGGACAAGTCGAGCTTCATAACTGGCCAGGTGATTACCCTCGACGGCGGAGAGGCAGCCCGCTAGCCTTCGGCAGCCGCGTAGAGGCCGCCTGCCTTCTCGAGCTTTCTGAGCGCGACGTCGACCTCGTCTCCTTCTTCCACAACTCCCTTTTCGACCGCTTTCCTCCAGAGCCCGATGAACAGCTCCAGACCTTCCCTGACCTGCGGTTCCCTGCCGTCCTTCGTCTTCTCGAGGTCCGCCAGGTAGTCGCGGACCAGCTTCAGCCCTGGGCTCAGAGGATGGTCGCCTCCCCTCCGACGCCGGAGGGGTAGGCCCTGTAGCCCAGCCGTTCAAGCGCCGCCAGCACACGGTCCTGGTCCTTTTCAGAGGTGTTGACGAACACCGACGGGCCCGTCTGCATGGAGTAGTACGCCTTGACCCCTTCGCTCCTGAGCTCCCTGACCCTCCGTATGATCCTGATCGAGTCCTCCGTCATTATGATGAGCCCGCTGTCACCGGTCATGGTTAGGCTGTGCAGCTCCAAAGTGTCCCTCTCAGCAAGCCGTCCGACCTCGTCCAGGTCGTTCCCCAGTATCGCTTTCTCCATGAAGTCGCACCGTTTCTGCGCCGACTCGACTCTCGCGGCGAAGAAGGGCGAGCTCAGGACCTCTCTGTGGGCGTCCTCGGTCCTTACGCGCGACGGGAGCGGCACAATCACCATCCGCAGGTCGAGCGCGCGGGAGTCTGCGAACCGCTCGGCGTAGGTGCTGTCGTCGTCCTTGCCGGCATAGAGCCTGGAAAATCCCCCGACCAAGGACCTGGACGCTGAAGCGGCGAACAGCCTTGCGGTCTTCGAGAGCGCCGGCAGATCCGCTTTCTTCCCTACGATGATCTTGTGGGCGAGGAGCGTGAGGGCAGCTCCGGCGGAGGACGAGTACCCGATGCCCTTTGCCTTGCCAGAGGGGATGTTCTTGCTGTCGATCCTGAAGTCGGTGACCTTCCTGGAAGGGTCAAGCCTGGAGACCACGGCTTGCAGCCTCGAGTTGGCCGAGTCGTTCGGCTTCCCTTCGACGTATACCCCGCCACCCTTCGCGTCAGTGATCGATGCCTCTGTCTTCATGGACGTCGTGTTGACCGAGATGCTGTCGTGATACGGCAGGCGGAGCTTCCAGTCTTTCAGCCCGTGGTACTTCACCAGCGCCTGCATCGTGTACGCGACCGCTCTGTGTTCCGCCAGCCTACGCCACCTCTATCTCCAGCCTCCCCGTCGTCCCGGGGTCCTTAAGCAGAGAGACCATCTTCCTCGGGATGTTCCTGGCGGCTGCGTCGGCACCCAGCGCGAGGGTCCGGTCGCTTACGAAGTCGCTCCTCCTCACCACCATGTCGTGGGGGTCAGACAGCTCGAGGCGGGGGTCCCCCCTGGCCCTTACCTCGAACGACTCGCCTCCTACAATCAACCTAATGGTAACCTTGGACCCTGACCTCCGAAGCATCTCCTTCACCCGCCCGTCGAGCCCGGCGCACCCCTTGGACGCTCCCACCCCGATAATACAATCGCCGTTTTCGGTGAGGTCCTCCTCCGTCGTCAGCTCGATCGTCGTCGGGTGCATCGACCTAACCTGCGCGTGACCCCTGAATGTTACCATGTCCTTCGCCGCGCCACTGGCCGAAGGGTCCTGACCTGCCAAGTCACTTCAGCCTCGGCTGGTGCCCGTTGCAGTGAGGGCAGCGCTCCGCGTCCTCGGCCACGGGAGTAGAGCAAAAGACGCAGAACCTGTACCCTTCTGGTGGCGTGAGGGGGGCGGGACCTTCGGGGAGGAAGTAGCCAGCCACGATCATGATCACTCCCCCGACCATGAAGGGGATGCTCCAGAAGTACGCGAGCGGGACTTCAAGGACGAAGAAAACAGCGCCGATTACAGCCACCATGCGCACGCAC
>JAKAPN010000098.1 GCA_021822995.1 archaeon | reverse complement strand
AGGCCGTCTCATTCGACCCGGGCGTATCTGCCCCTGCGCTCGATGCTCCTCAGCTGCCGCTGGACGGCCCGGAGCTTGGCTGGTCCGACGACTTCCGAGTATCCCACGAACAGCTCCTCGAGCGCCCACCTCGAGATTGCAGGGTGGGCCCCGACGAGGGTCTCCTTGATGAGCCTGAAGTCCACCGCTTGGTCCTCCAGCCTGGTGGTCCGATACGAGAGGCCGAAGTCGATCAAGACCAGGTCCCGTTGGCCCGCGACGGCGTTGGCGGTGGTCAGGTCGCCGTGCACGATGCCGGCGTCGTGCAGCCTCGCCGCAGCCCTGCCGAACTCGCGGAAGAGGCCGCGCGCGTCATCACTGGTTCCTGAACCTAGGCTGTCTTTGAGCCTCGGTCCTTCGACGTGCTCCATCACCATGGTCGAGCCCGGGACATCGACGTCGTAGAGATATGGCGTTCTGACCCCGGCGCGCTTCGCGTCGTGGATCATCTCTGCCTCGTGGATAGTCCTCTGCCTCCTGATGGCGGCGTCCAGCTGCGGAAGCCTGTACGCAAGTGGTTTCCGCACCTTGTAGACCGCGGGCATCCCCTGCCAGCTCCCCTTCAGGATGTCAGCTTCCGCGCCCCTGTAGAGGAGGGTCCCTTCGGCGCCGCTAGTTCCGCCAGTCGATGTCAACGCTATCGAGCCTCCACGACTGGGTGACCGCTGAGTCTTCCACCGGGACGGACATGCCGCTCTTGAACGCCAACCAGCCTGTCCAGGCTATCTGCGCCCCGCAGTCGCCGCTGTATTCGAGCGGGGCGGCGGTGAGGCGGGCCGAATGCCTTTCCGACATCGTGGACATCATCAGCGATAGGCGCTTGTTGGCAGCGACCCCGCCAACTATCATGACTTCGGCCTTGCCCGTGAAGGCCAGCGCCCTCTCGGTCACCTCGGTCACCATGGCGAACGCCGTCTCCTGTATCGAGTACGAAATGTCAGAGAAGCTCTCGCCCCCATCGAGAAGCTGCTTGGATGCGGTGAGGAGGCCGGAAAAGGAGACGTCGTTCCCCTTGACCGCGTAGGGGAGCCTGACGTAGGTGCTGGATTTCGACGCCGCTTCCTCAACGGCGCGCCCGCAAGGGGAAGCGAGTCCGTGATGCCTCCCGAATTGGTCCAGTAGCTGGCCTAGGGTGAGGTCCAGCGTCTCTCCCAGGATGCGCCAGCGGCCCCCCGCGAACGCGATTATCATGGTGTGGCCGCCTGAAACGAGCAGCACCACGGGGTCCTTGGCTCCGGTGAGAAGGCAGCCGAGCTCGATGTGACCCACGGCGTGGTTCACCGGGACAAGCGGGACGCGCAGGGAGGAGGCGAGGGTCCGGGCCACGACAGCACCGACCCTCAGGCATGGGCCGAGCCCTGGTCCTTTGGCATAGGCGACGGCAGCTATGTCCTCGGTCCTTACGCCCGAAGCATCGATGGCTCTGGAGAGGACGGAAGGGGCAGACACGAGATGGCTCCGCGAAGCTTCGAGTGGGTGGATGCCGCTCCCCTCAGGGGGGGTGTACACTGACTTCGTGTTAGAGAGGATCTCGCCGTCCGACGAGACCACAGAGACAGAGAAGGTGTGGGCGGTGCTCTCCACGCCCAATGTGTATCGTTTCATGTCGAGCTACATCTTGCGGGTCTGGCGGTAGAGGTCCCCGAGGAGGTTGATGTACGGCTTCACCTCCACGAGGAAGTCGTTGAACTTCCCCCTTTCGAAGGAGACCTTATGCTTCCCTCCCTCGACGACGATCTTCGCGGCCAGGACGATCCCTGCGCTCCTGTCCGGGTCTGACTTCAGCTTGGGGAAGTGTATGAGCGCGCCGTACCCTATCTTCTTCTTCTCCTTCGTGAAGACCACGTTGTAGTACATGCTCAGTGTCGTCTTGAACTGGGCTAGCTGCTTCTTCCTGCTTTCGCTCCGCTTCACCTGGTCGAAGTCCGCGGCCTCCAGGGAGTCGACCATTTCTTTGAGCAGCTTCATCTCGCCGACTCTGTTGGTGTAGCCGGCGTACTCTATCGGCATCTGATATACGCTGTTCATCACGGAGTCCCAGTCGTCGATTACGGCGAATGTCTCGGTGTCCAGGTTCATCTCCCGCTTCAACTCGTCGGAGAGTATGTCCTCCACGGTAAGCTTTGACGGCACCCCCTGTTCCCCAGGCGACTTCTAGTTAACGTTGACCCCCGGCCCCGACGCTTGCGGGTGGGAGTCCTGCCCAGGGGCCGCGCGCTTATACGCGCGGACAGCGGGGTCGGGACGTTGGACAGGCCCATCGCGTCGATCGAGGTCGCATATCTCATCCATGCGACCGAGGACGAGGGGAAGGTCGAATCGTGCCTGGTGGAGATGCTCGGAGTCCCTTTCATCCCAGAGAAAGATGAGCTCCAGGGGCACTTCGGGAACCCCATAGTCAGGGCGAGGATCCATCTGACAGGGGACGAGGCGAACGCGGTCTTCGGCAGCATCATCTCCACCCTTCCGAGTGGGGTGAGGAGGGAAGTGGCCGTCAGCCTGGAAGCCCACCTCGACGAGCACATGGCGCTGTACCTTCGGCTGGACAAGCAGCGCCTGGTGGGAGGGTCGGTCGCGCTCGGAGACGACGACGCCGTGAGGATCAAGATCAAGCCGAGGCTGCACTCGATGAGGGGAGGGGCAAGGGAGTACTTCCTCGGCAGGCTGGGAGGAGGGTAGGACGGCAAAACGATACCTTCTCTTCTTCTCGGAGGGCGAGCTGTCCGGCCAGGAGATGGACGACCTCGCGAGGACTCTCGAAGGTACGTACGGTCCGGTCAAAGTCTTCGGAGTGGAGGGAAACCCGCGGGCGGTGATCGTGAAGACAGACGTGCACAACTCGACGCTGATGAGGGAGAGAGGGGACGCCTTCGGGGTCGGAGGGAAGAAGCTGTCCCCGGTTCTCACATCGGGGGCCGTAGGTAACCTCAAAAGGCGAGCGAGAGAGGGAGACAGCAATGGCACTCTTCATGAGCGATGAGTACGTCTCTCAGGTCCAGTCGGCGCTCACCCAGGACCCGAAGTGGGCCGAAAGCTCCAAGAGCTTCAAGACGAGCATTGCGTTCAATGTGACCGACAAGGGACTGAACTACCTGATGAACGTCGACAACGGGGTCACCGCCTTCCAGAAGGTCCCGCCCGGGACCGGGGCGGAGTTCTCCTTTGACGGTACCTACGATTCGTGGTCGAAGGTCGCGAAAGGAGAGGTCGACATCCAGTCCGCGGTGTTGAAGGGGCAGCTGAAGTTCAAGGGGTCTCTGACAAAGATCCTGATGTACAAAGACAGGTTCATCAGGGTGGCAGAGATAATGCGAGACGTCCCCAAAGAGTTCTAGGCCGGCACAAAGACGTAGTACGGGTTCCCTTCGCCGCCATCCCTTGCCGCCACCTTCAGCTTCATCCCCGGCTTCACTGACTGCTGCTCCGCCCCTTCGAGCCAGGCGAGCGCCTTCAGCCCGCTCTCCAACTCCGCTATGGCGATGGTGTAGGGACCGTTCGCCGCGAAGCTCGCTGGAGTGACCCGCACATGCGTGAAGGTGACGAGGGTGGCGTCGGTGCCCAGGTCGACCCACTCGAACTCTCCGCCCATGCACTTCGGGCAGTCTGCTTGGGGAGGGAACGAGACGTTTCCGCACTTCATGCACTTCGTGGAGACAAGCTTCCCTTTCTTCAGCGCTTCCCAGAACTCCTGCGTCTTCGATATCGGGATGTCGAACCTCAGGTTCAGGGTCCGTCTGGAGTGCAGCTGGGGGTTCTCGTCCATGGCTCAGTCCCTCGAAAGCACGGTGACGTAGGCGTAGTGGCCGGTCCCACCGATGTTGTGCACCAGCCCCACCCCGTTCCTGATCGGTGCCTGGTGTTTCCCCGCCTCCCCCCTGAGCTGCTTCGTGATCTCCACGGCCATCGACACGCCCGTCGCCCCGATCGGGTGCCCTTTCGCCTTCAGGCCCCCGTCGAGGTTCACCGGTATCCTCCCGCCTATCTCAGTTTGCCCTTCGCGGATCATCTTCGCCGCCTCCCCCTTCTTGCAGAAGCCGAGGTCCTCATAGGCCATCAGCTCGGCGATAGTGAAGCAGTCGTGAGCCGTCGCGACGTCCACGTCCCCCGGGGCGACCTTCGCCATCGCGTAGGCTTTCGCCGCGGCGCTTACTGCGGCCCGGAGCCCCACGTAGTCGTCTCTCCTGCTGAGATTTGCCGTGTCTGAAGAGTAGCCGACCCCCTTTATCCAGATCGGGGTGTCGGAGAGCTTCTTCGCCAACTCCTCTGAGGCGAGGACCACGGCTGCCGAGCCGTCTGAAAGCGGGCAGGCGTCGTAGAGCTTGAGCGGCCAGGACACCACAGGTGAGCCCATCGCCTTTTCCAGCGTTATCTCCTTCTGGAACTGGGCCAGGGGGTTCATGGCTCCGTACCGGTGCGCCTTCACCGAGACCCTGGACAGGTCCTCCTCGGTGGTCCCGAACTTGTTCATGTGCGCGACCGCGTAGAGCGCGTAGTATGCCGGGAAGGTCATGCCGTAGTTCTCGAACTCCCACACGTAGGATCCCGCCCTGCCGATGAGCTCGACCGACGTCGGGGTGTCCACCTCGGTCATCTTCTCGACCCCCACGGCCATCGCCACGTCCGTCTCGCCGCTCATGATGCTGTTGTAAGCTGCCTTGACCGCGGCGCTTCCGCTTGCGCAGGCTGCTTCGACCCGCATGGTCCCGGCGCCGCTGAGCCCCGCGTACTCGTTCACGACCACCGCAGGAAGAGACTCCTCGTACCATCCCCCGGCGCTCCCCACGACGACGTTCCCGATGTCGCCCTTGTCGACCCCCGCGTCGTCCACCGCCTGCTTGATGGACTCGAACGCGAGCTCGCCCAAGGTGACGTCCGTCCGCTTGCCGAACCTGCTGTGCCCGATCCCTACGACTGCTACGCGGCTCATGCTCCTCAGCCCCTCCTGGTCATCGCCCTTGGCTCGTTCCCCTGACTTCCCCGGCGCCTAGCCGAGGACCCCCATCTCCTTCGCGACTTCCTTCATGATGGTCAGCCGCTGGATGTCATTGGTCCCTTCGT
>JAKAPN010000097.1 GCA_021822995.1 archaeon | reverse complement strand
GGCGGTGAGGAGGAGAGGCGCGAAGTGCATACTCGGGAACCACGACTCGGCAGCGCTGACAGGCGACGCGTCGCTGTTCAACGCGAGGGCGGCGATGTCGTCCGCATGGACGAGGGGCGTGCTGACAGAAGCGAGTCTCGCGTACCTCAGGTCCCTCCCGCAGGAGCTGAGGCCCGAGCTAAGGGTGCCCGCCTACTTCGCGCACGGGAGCCCTGACGACAGGCTCTGGGAGTACGTGGACCCGCGGACCCACACCGACCTTTTCGGGCACTACCTGGACAAGCTGAAGGTGCGCCTCATCGGCCTGGGGCACACCCACGTCCCCTACGTCTGGAAGGAGGACGGCAGGACGGTCTTCAACCCCGGCTCCGTCGGTCAGCCCAGGGACGGAGACTGGAGGGCGTCGTTCGCCGAGATCCAGGTCCGCGGGAGGGAGGTCGAAGTGGCGATCATCCGGGTGAAGTACAACCGCGAGGCGACGGCAGCGAAGATAATCCAGGCGGGGCTCCCGCGCTCGTACGCGGCGCGGCTGGCGACGGGAACCTAAAATAATCCCCCGCGGACGGAGGTGGTGGCTTGCGTGGTTACAAAATCGAACCGCCGCTCTAGACGTCGCACGCTAAGCCAAGACTACGACTGGAAGAAGCTCGAAGCGAAGGTCAGGAGGTTCTATGACTCCCCGAAGACGAGGGAGAAGATCGGGAAGTCGGTTTCGAAGAAGGAGCCCCTCGGCTACGTCGAGGGCCCGCCCACCCTGAACAACCAGCCGCACATCGGCCATGTGAGGGGGCGGATGATGAAGGACCTCTGGTACAGGTACAAGACGCTCGAGGGAGAGAACATGGTGTTCAGAGGAGGGTGGGACACCCAGGGGCTCCCGGTTGAGCTGCAGGCGGAGAAGGAGCTGGGGCTTTCGGGGAACAAGTGGGACGACCTCGAGAAGGTAGGGGTGGACAAGCTCGTTGCCGAGTGCAAGGCGATCATAGGGAAGTACAAGGGCGACTGGGAGGAGGCGGACCGGCTCCTCGGGCTGATGATGGACCAGAAGCGGGCCTACATGACGTACAGGGACGCGTACATCGAAAGGGAGTGGAGCTACCTCGAGACGGCCGCGAAGCGGGGGCTGCTGGGTGAGGGGTACAAGGTGGTCCCGTACTGCCCCCGGTGCCAGACCGCACTCAGCGCGGGCGAGGTATCGCTGGGCGGATACGAGAGCCTCGAGGACCCCAGCCTGTTCTACAAGGCGAGGGCGGAGGACGGTGCGTACCTGGTGCTCTGGACGACGATGCCTTTCACGGTGGTGACCGACGAGCTGGTCGGGGTCAAGCCGGACTCCGACTACGAGTACGTCGCCGTGGGAGGGGAGGTGTGGGTGGTGTGCGCGGGGAGGAAGGAAGCCCTGGCGAAGGAGCTGGGGGTCCAGTTCGGGGAGACGAAGAAGTCGGTCAAGGGGAAGGACCTCGAGGGGCTCGGCTACCAGCACCCGCTGCTCGACCAGATCCCCGGGCTCTCGAAGCTGAAGTCGGCCGGCAAGGTCCACAGGGTCGTGGCCGAAGAGTACGTGGACGTCACCACCGGGACCGGGCTGGTGCACATGTCGCCTGCCAACGGGGAGGAGGACTTCGCAGTCGCGCAGAGGCGCGGGCTCCCCGTGTTCGCGCCGTTCGACGACACCGTCAGGTTCACTTCCGATGCAGGGAGGTTCGCGGGGCTGTTCGCGAGGGACGCGGACCCGGTTGTCGTGGAGGCGCTGAAGGAGAAGGGGGCGGTGATCAGCGCAGGGAAGCTCGTCCACGAGTATCCCATCTGCTGGAGGTCAGACGACAGGCTGGTCTGGCTCGCGAGGAGGGAGTACTTCTACTGGGTGGACAAGATACGGCCGGACGTCGTGGAGGCGGCGGAGAAGGTCGAGTACTTCTTCGACGGCCCAAGGAACAGGTTCCTGGCAGGGCTGGCCGAGTCCCCGGCGTGGTGCGTCACGAGGGAGAGGGTCTGGGGGACCCCGCTCCCCATCTGGGTCTGCGAGGCGTGCGGGGAGAAGACGGGGGCGTACTCGCGCAAGGCGATCGTGGACGCGGCCATCGAGCTCCCTGACGGTCCGAAGTTCGAGCTCCACAGGCCCTGGATGGACAGGATAGTGCTCCGGTGCCCGAAGTGCGGCGGGAGGGCGCAGAGGGAGCCGTTCGTCCTCGACACCTGGCACAACAGCGGCGCGTCGCCGTACGCGTCGTACACGGACGAGGAGTTCAGCGAGTACATCCCGGCCGCGTTCCTCACCGAAGGGATAGACCAGACGAGGGGGTGGGCGTACACGCTCCTGCTCCTCAACGTCATCCGGACCGGGAAGCCGCAGGCGCCGTACCGCGCGTTCCTGTTCCAGGGGCACGTCCTCGACGAGAACGGCCGGAAGATGAGCAAGCGCCTCGGCAACAACGTGTGGGGGCTGGACGTGCTCAGGAACTTCTCCGTTGACGTCGCCAGGTTCTACATGCTGGCGAAGGCGTCCCCCGCAGACTCGGTCAGCTTCGACTCCAAGGAGATGAACGGGAGGGCCTACCAGGTCCTGAACACCCTGTACCACCTGCACCTCTACCTGCAGCAGAACGGGGAAGTGGACGGGTACGCGCCCGCGAAGCACACCCTGGCCTGGGCTTACGGTCGGGGCCTGCTCACCGCGGTCGACAGGTGGCTCCTCCAGAAGGTCGCCGCGGCCGAGGCCGCGGTAAGGGAGGCGTACGCAGGCGGGAGGTTCAACGAAGCCGCGAAGGCGCTGGACGAGCTTGTGATATCGCACCTGAGCCAGACCTACGTGAGGCTGGTGAGGAGCGAGCTCTGGAAGGACGACCCCCGCGAGAGGGGGAAGAGGCTCGCGATCTACGCGGTCCTCGGACACGCGCTAGGGGAAGTGGACGAGCTGATGCACCCGATAGCGCCCTTCGCCACCGAGTACCTCCACCAGGAGGTGTTCGCGGAGGATGGGTGGGAGACGCCGATCCTCGCGCGGGGGTGGACGAGGAGGACCAGGCCGGGGGCGAGGACATCCGAGGCGGCGGTCGACTTCGCGCTCAAGGTCGAGGAGGCGTGCAACTCCGCGAGGGAGAAGGCGAAGCTGAAGAGGCGGTGGCCGCTCCGTACCGTCGAGGTGCTCGCGAGGCCGTCCGCGCTGAAGGCCGCCAGAGGGGCGAGGGGGACTGTCGAGAGGCTCTGCAACGTGAAGGGGGTGACGTTCTCCTCCTCGTCGTCGAAGTTCCCGGCTGCGTTCACGCTGAAGCCGAACATTTCGAGGGTGGGGGCCCTCTTCAAAGAGAGGACGAGGGAGGTGATGACCGCGCTGAGGCCGCTGGAAGGGGAGGCGGCCCTGAAGGGGTATCTGGCCGGAGAGCCGCTCAAGGTAGGCTCGTTCGACGTCCCAGTCTCGGTCTTCGACCTCGCCACCGTCCCGCGCGATGGGTTCGAAGTCGCGGAGAAGGGCGGGTTATTCGTCGCGATCCCGAGGGAAAGGGACAGGAAGCTCGTGGCAGAGGGGCTGGTGAGGGACCTGGCCAGGAGGCTCCAGGCGCTCAGGAAGGAGAAGGGGTTCGTCCCGACAGCCATGCTCCGGTCCGCCTCGGTCGCCGGTCTGGAGGAGGAGGACATCGAGCTCGTGCGCCCTCTGTCGAAGGACCTGGCATACCTCGTCAGGGTGAAGGCG
The DNA here is from genome assembly GCA_021822995.1 of archaeon. Classification (GTDB taxonomy): domain Archaea; phylum Thermoproteota; class Nitrososphaeria; order Nitrososphaerales; family Gagatemarchaeaceae; genus UBA183. The sequence goes on along the minus strand of JAKAPN010000097.1, from coordinate 1,448 downwards.
GTGAAGCTCTCTTCCGATAAGAGCGGGAAGAAGGGGTGGAGCGAAGCGGAGCTCGACGGTCGACCGGTCTATCTCAGGGTCGGCTGACAGACGCCTCGGGCCCGGCCGGAGGCGCCAGGGAGTCTTCTTCCTTCTTGATCCATGCGAACCTCACGCTCAGCCAGTAGCGCAGGAGGAATGCGGCGCCGATCCCTATCAGGTTGGAGACCGCGTAGTGGAGGTCGACGTAGGTGGTGAAGGCGTAGAGTATGGCGAGGTTCGCGACCAGCCCGACGAACATCAGGACGTTGAACTTCAGCAGCCTGACGACGATGTGCCCGTGCCTCCTGTCCCTGAAGGTCCAGAAGTCGTTGAGGACGAAGTTCGACAGGATGGAGACCTCGATGGCGACGACGCTGGCGTCGATGTAGTAGTACCCCCTCGCGGCGAGGAGGATGAGGACCCCTTCGTTGACCCCCACCCCTATCAGCCCGACGACGTTGAACTTGATGAAGTGGCGCCAATAGTCAGCCGTCAGTAGCTTTCCAAGCTGCAGCAGCGTTCACCGGCCGGGCCTCGGCCTCGGGCTCAAATCAGCGCAGGCGCCTGAAGTGCGGTATATAACGGGGCTTTCAGTAATCCGACAGCGTCGACTGGTAGGCGGCGAGCGGCCGGGCAGAGAACCCCATCTTCCTCAGGTCGGCGGCGAACTCGGCGGCGAAGCCGTGGACCGTGTAGACCATCTCCGGGGACACCGCCTGCACGAGCTTCACGAGCTCGTCGTAGTCGCAGTGGTCGCTGAGGGGGAAGGAGTAGTCCGCCCCCATCGTGTACCTGTACCCCTGGCCGAGCGCCCAGCCGCTGAACGCCACCAGTATCGCGCCGTACTCCTTCTTCAGGTGCGACATCAGCCTGCTCTTCCCGCTCGACATCGGAGACACCATCACCCAGGGGCCGCGGGGGAGGGAGTCCAGGTCCTTGGCCGGGTCGAACGACGTCCCGGGCTTCAGGGGGACCCCGTGGTCGATGTGGATCCGGTTCATGGCCGCGACCTTCTCATGGTAGATGATCGGGTCCCAGCTCGAGAAGAAGTAGGAGAGGAGCTGCGCCTTCCCCAGCGGGTACCCCATCAGCACCACGGGGACCCCGCGGTCGTAAGCAGAAGAGATCAGCGCGTTCACGTCCTTCACCAGCTTCGCGGTCGCAGGGAACACGTACTCCGGGCTCCCGTAGGTCGTCTCCATCACCAGGACGCGCGCCTGCCTGGTCCGGCACTTTCCCAGGAAAGCCCTCGTCCTCCCCGACGCGTCCCCGGTGTAATACACTTCGTCGGCGATCCTGATCGCCCTCGACCCGAGGATGTGACCGGAGTCGAGCAGCTCCACCCCGTCCGCCTCTTCGATCGTCGACCCGAGGTCGTACCCCCTGGCCTTCGCGAGCTCGCCGGTCACCGACGACGCGAGATCGGA
>JAKAPN010000096.1 GCA_021822995.1 archaeon | reverse complement strand
CGATCTTCTTTATCTTCTCAGGGAGCCCCATCGCCTAGGACACCTTCACGTACTCCAGGACTATCGTGTGCCCGTAGCCGTACGGGTATGCGCTCCCGCCGTCCCAGCTCGGGTCGGAAGCTGGGCCTGAGGAGGTAGTGCAGTCGGTCGGACAGCACGGCGCCCCGTAGTTCGCGGCGCTGCAGTAGTCGAGCTGCTCGAGGTTCAGCGACCCCCACTGGGTGGATGGGTGGCCGTCGACGAGCAGGACGACCTGGTAGGTCGAGTTGGTCTTGAACCCGAGCAGGTCGGTCGAAGAGAACACCACCGGGAGGACCTTCCCGTTGAGGGTGGGCTCGACCGCCGACCCCTCCTTCCCGGCCGTGTAGTTCCATATGGTGAAGAAGTCGCCCAGGGTGTAGTTGTGGGAGTTGGCGTCCGTAGAGCTGAGCTCGACGTGCAGCAGCCCGGACGAGTCGTGGGTGTGCACCGGCTCCAGCCCTCCCGCGAGGATGCCGATGCCCTGGGGGACGGTCACGTTAGTCCCTGCGATGTCGATCGTTAGGTACGGGTGGACGTGGATCCAGCTCTCCCCGGTGATGTACGGGAACGGGGGTCCCTGGAGATAGGGGGAAGCGACGAAGTATACCCCGACGACCGCGACGAGCGCCAGGGCTGCTATCGTGATGGCCACCGGGTGCCTGTTCCTCCGCCGAAGGCTCCGCGGCTTCCTCTGCTGGGCCGGCTTCTGCGGCGCGGCTGCGGCGGGCTGTGCTCCTCCGTGCCTGTCCTTCCTGTGCTGGAGCAGCGCCTCCGGGGTGGCAAAACTCCTTCCGCAGTCTTCACAGTCCGGCATGTTCTGTCGCCTGCCGCGGGCGCGCGGATAAGAAGTTTGGGAGCGGCGGCGGTCAGACAGGCGGACGGAGTCGGGACGGGACGTGGGTGTCTGGCTTAAATCCCGCAGGGGACGCCGTGGCCGTCATGAAGTCGATCGCCCTCGCCCCGTCGGGAGGGAAGGGGTTCGCCCCCAGGCTGGTGGAGTCGGACGAGCCGACGCCGGCGAAGGGGGAGCTGACCGTCTCGATGGCCGCCTGCGGGCTCTGCGGCACGGACGTCGAGAAGGTGCGGGGAGAGTATACCGCGTCGATGCCGGTCATAGGACACGAAGCGGTCGGGGTGGTGAAGGAGACCAACGAAGCCAGGGGGTTCGTCCGCGGTGACAGGGTCTTCCCCCACCACCACGTCCCCGACTACAGCTGCGGCCTCTGCAAGGCGGGGAACGAGACGATGTGCGACCACTACAGGACGAGCAACCTCAGGCCGGGGGGGTTCGCAGAGGTGTTCGCGGTGCCCGCCTGGAACCTGGACCGGGGAGGGGTGCTGAAGCTCCCGGACACCATGGGGTTCGAGGTCGCGTCCCTCATCGAGCCGCTGGCGTGCTGCATACGCGCCATCAGGAAATGCCACGTCGAGCCGGGCGAGTCCGCTCTCGTGGCGGGAGCAGGTCCGGTGGGGATGATGCACGCTCTGTTGATGAAGACGGTCGGGACGAAGGTTGTCCTGAGCGACGTGAGCCCGGACAGGCTAAGGTTCGCCGAGAAGGCGGAAGCCGGTAGGGTGGTAGACGCCAAGGGGGACGTGCCAGCAGCGGTGAAGTCTGAGACCGAAGGGAAGGGGGTGGACGTCGCCATCGTCGCTTCGGGGAACAGGGGAGCGATACTCCAGGGGTTGAGGTCGATCAGGAAGGGAGGGAGGGTCTGCCTGTTCGGGGTCCCGCTGAAGGGGACGGTCCTGGAATACGACATCGGGGACCTGTACAACTCGGAGCAGGAGATCATGACGAGCTACGGAGCGACGGAGACTGACACGAAGGCAGCCCTCAAGGTCCTCTCGGCGAGGGGGGACGAGTTTGGGAGGCTGGTCACCCACAGGTTCCCGCTTTCCAGGTTCGACGAAGCGATGGCCGCGGCCGTCGGCGGGATCGGGATGAAGGTAGTCGTGACCCCGTGACCTCGGCACCCTTAAAACGGGAACCGGGTCCGAGTGGCGGCAAGAGAAGACCATGACCTGGGGGCTTCAGAACAGGGTTTCGAGGCTGATGAAGGACGGGCACACCGTCATGCTCGCGGTCGACCACGGCTACTTCCAGGGGCCGACGACCGGGCTCGAGAACCCCAGGAAGACCGTGACCCCGCTGCTCCCTTACGCCGACTCGCTGATGCTTACGAGAGGGGTCCTCCGCACTTCGGTGGACGCTGACCAGACCCTCCCGATCGTCCTGCGCGTCTCCGGGGGGACGAGCATACTGAAGGAGCTTTCAGACGAGGTCGTGACCACTTCCATGGAGGAGGCGATCAGGCTGAACGCGTCGGCCGTCGCCGTGTCGATATTCGTCGGCTCCGAGCATGAGAAGGAGACCCTCGCGAACCTCTCCGAGATGGTGAACGCGGGCGAGAGATACGGGATGCCCGTCCTCGCGGTGACCGCCGTGGGGAGGGAGATGGCCAGGGACGCCAGGTACCTTGGGCTCGCCTGCAGGATAGCCGCAGAGCTCGGCGCGAACCTGGTGAAGACGTACTATTGCGAGGACTTCCGAAAGGTCGTGGACGGTTGCCCGGTGCCGGTGATAATCGCGGGCGGGAAGAAGGTCCCGGAGGAGGAAGCGCTCAGGGTCGCGGCCAGCGCGGTAAGGGACGGGGCCGTGGGGGTGGACATGGGGAGGAACATCTTCCAGTCGTCCGACCCGGTCGCGATGATAAAGGCGGTGAGGGCGGTGGTCCACGAGGGGAAGGACGCAGAGGAGGCGGCTAGGACGGTCCGCGGCTCCCTGCCCGCGCGCTGACCTTACTTCGGCAGTCCGGATACGTCTTCGCAGTCAAGGAGCGCGCCGCAGCTGTTGCATCTGAGCTTGCATGCCTGGATCGGGACCATCCCTTCGGCGCCGCAGGCGTAGCACGCTTCTGACCCCATGGGTGGTCGGCTGGCGCGAACGGTTTTAAGGGCGCCGGGGCCCTCGCGGCTTCGTGGAGCAGAAGGGCGAGCCGGACGCGCGTGAACCGAAGCTCGCGAGGAGGAGCCCTTTCGCACCGGAAGTCAAGCTCTGTCCGAAGTGCCTTTCCCCGGTGCGCAGCACGAACAAGGACCTCATGGGGTTCGTCCCCCCGGAATACTACTGCCAGAAGTGCGGCTACACGGGGATGGTGTACGTGGTGAAGGACAAGGAAGAGGTGAAGGCCGGGGATGAACGAGGGACCGGCTGAAGGACGGCAGGTCACCCTCGTCGTCGCCGTGGGGGTCTTCGCTGCTCTGCTGGCGTTCACAGTCGCGCTTGTCGCGTTCACGTTTCCCGCGGGGGTCTACGCGGTGTTCTCCGGTGCGCTCTCTACCGCCTATACGGCAGCCACGCCCGTGCACCCCTACTTCTGGATAGGGCCGATCCCGATAGTCCTGGAGTCCGTCGTCCCGGCCGGCGCGCTCTTCGCCGGGTTGACCGTGGTCTACGCGGCCATGCTCGTCTACGGCGCCTGGCAGCAGCGGAGGCCCTTGGGGGCTCTTTCAGACTCGCTGAAGTCGGGGTTCGGGTCCATCGGGACGAGCCCCTTCATCGTGATGATGGTCTCGATCGGGTTCATCACGTTCACAGCCACCCTCATCGACAACGTGACGAGCGCGTCGGGCGTCCCCATCGGCGGGATCACTGGGGACCCGCTGGAGGTCTTCCTCGGGCTCACGATCTCCCCGCTCGTGGAGGAGTTCGGGTTCAGGATGGTGATGATAGGGGTGGTGGCGCTGGTGCTCTGCCTCGGACGGACCTGGAAGGAGGCGCTCGGGGCGCTCTGGAGGCCGTCGAAGGCCATGGAGGGCGTCGCAGTCGGTGGAGGGACGTCACTGATAATCTGGATCGCGACGGGGCTGAGCTCGGTGACCTTCGGCGCCTGCCACGTGGTCTGCGGCGGCTCTGCGTGGTCGATAGGGAAGTTCCCCGAAGCGGCGTTCGGAGGGGTGGTCCTCGGGTACGTCTATGTCAAGTACGGGTTCCACGTCGCGGTGATCACCCACTGGGGGGTTGACTACTTCGGCAGCGCCCTGGCTTTCTTCGGCCAGGCTGTGTACGGCATCTCGTGGGACTCGGGGACGACCGAGTACTTCGGCCAGTACCTGGTCGACTACGACCTCCTCTTCCTCTTCGGGCTCGCCTGCTTCCTGCTGGTGATCTACCTCGGGGTGAACCGGATGGTGAGGAAGGACCGCAGTGACCCCGTGCAGTTTATCCCACCTGCAGGAGAGGGTGCGCTGGAAACATGACGGTCATAGGTGCGCCGCTGCTGAGGGAGATGGTCGCGAAGTACGGGTGCATCTACCCCTCGGATGAAAGCGCGTTCGACGGCGACGGCTACGTGCTAACGGTCCGCGAAGACAGGACCCTGCACTACCTGGAGCACAGGAACATGGTGTCGAGGGAGATAGTGTTCACCCCGCCCGACTGCGTCGCCCACCTCACCTCCAAGAGCAAGTTCGGGAGGCTGGGGCTGTCCTTCCTGAACTCGGTCAAAGTCCACAGCGGGTTCGTCGGGAGGCTGGCGCTCGAGCTGGTGAACCTGAGCAACGAAAGGACCCCCATCACGATCAAGCAGGGAGACCCGCTCATCCACATCGAGTTCCTCAGGAGGGAGGGGCCGCCGGAGCCTTACTCGGGGAGGTACATGTTCCAGTTCATGAACGACGCGGAGACGGCGAGATACGTCGATGTGCTTTCGAAGAACTTCTCAGAGCTCTACCCAGCGGAGGCCATAGCCCAGAGGGGTCGCGACAGGCTCGTCAACGAGTGAAGCTACGGCACGGAATCTGTCCGATGAAAGCCTTGTCCGCGGCTAGATGCCCAGAGCCGAACGCAGTCCCTTGTACCTGTTCCTGATCGTTACTTCTGTGACCCCGGCAGCTTCGGCCACGTCCTTCTGGGTCTTGTCCTCCCCTTCGAGCGTGCATGCCACGTAGAGCGCGGCCGCGGCGAGCCCCATCGGGTCCTTCCCTGCGGATATCCTCGTCTCCTCCGCCCGCTTCAGAATCTCCAGCGCCCTGCGCTTCGTCTTCTCGGTGAGCTGCGCCTTGGACGCGATCCTCGAGATGCACTTCGTCGGGTCGACGACGGGCATCTTGATGTCC